>NZ_JBEXZD010000064.1:0-45090 GCF_040628575.1 Streptomyces sp. NPDC006393 | reverse complement strand
TGCACGACCCCGACGCCCTGCTGCTGCTCTACGCCAGCGTCATCGGCCCGTACATGGACATGGGCGCGCACGCGCGGGCCGCGCAGGCGGCCGAGTTCGCCCTCGCGCTCGCCCCGCAGGCGGGCGACCCGGCCCTGGTGGCCCGGATGCACCGGTCGGTGGCGCGCACCCTGCTCGCCGAGGGGCGGATCGCCGAGGCGGACGCCTCGCTGGCCAAGGCCGCCGAGCTCTACCGGCGGCTCCAGCTGCGCACCGAACTCGCCAACTGCCACTGGATGCGCGGCTATGTCTGCGCCCAGAACGGCGAACTGGAGCGGGCGGAGGAGGAGTTGCGAGCCGCGCAGGACATGCTGACCGCCCGCCGCGCCGCCCTCTACACCAGCCAGGTCGTGGTCGAACTGGCCGATGTGCTGCACCGGCGCGGCAAGTCCGAGGAGGCCGCCGAGCTGCTGCGGCAGGTCCTCGGGGACCTGCACTCCGAGCGGGGCGCCGTACATGCCGCCGCCGCGCACCGCCTGCTCGGCATCATCGCCGAGGACACCCGCGACACGGAGGCGGCCGAGGAGCACTACGTGCGTGCGCTGAGCCTGCTGGAACGGGCCGGTGCCGCGGGCGACCTGGCCGACCTGTGCCGGCTCCTCGGTGATCTGCTGCGCCGCACCGGCCGGGTGGAGGCGGCCCTGGACGCCTACCGCACCGGCCTGGGCCACCGCACCGCCCCCGGCACGACGACCCTCGGCCCGGCCCCGGCCCAGCCGCCCCTGTGACGGCCGTGACGGCTCCTAGGATCGCTGGCATGGACATATTGACGTTACTGGCCGTCGTCGTGGTCGTGCTCGCCGGTGTCGGCGGCATCGAGAGCCGGATCTCCCGGGTGGACCGGCGCATGGCGCGCGTGGAGCGCAAACTCGACCGGATCCTCGACCACTTGGGCCTGCGGGAGGAGGACCCTCGGCTGGAGGAGGTGACCCGGCTGCTGCGCGCCGGGAAGCGGATCGAGGCGATCAAGGTGTACCGGGAGACGACGGGTGTCGGCCTGAAGGAGGCCAAGGACGCCGTGGACCGGATGGCCGCCTGAGGCCCGCCCGGTGGTCAGGCCTGGGCGCGGGCCGAGCGGCGGACGTCGGTCAGGCGTTGGGTGCCGGACTGGACGGCGTGGGCGGTGACGTTGGGCGGGAGGGCGCCGGGCGCGCCTTCGGTGAGGGCGATCGCCTCGCTTCCGACGCGCACGGCGGCGACCTCCAGGGTGAGGGTGGTGGTGGGCTCCGTGTTCCGTTCGTCCCCCTCGTCCCACTCGTCGGAGTCGTAGGAGTCGTACGAGTCGCCGCCGGTGTTCGACTGCGAGGTGAAGGTGATCCGCAGGCCCTGGCGGGCGTCGCCGACGTCCGGCAGGTCGAGGGCGGTGACCCGCACGTCCTGCTCCCCGGACCGGGTGGTCGTCGCCGTGAAGCGGGAGCAGGCCTCCGGCAGCGTCCGCAGCCAGGCCAGGGCGCGGTCCACGTCCGCCGGGCGCTGCGAGAGGACCTGGTAGCGCAACTGGGCGGAGTCGTCGCCGTCGTCGAATCCGGTCACCGCGTACGTGCCGGTCGGGGCGCCGAGCGGTTGGTCGCTGTAGAGGGCGTCGAGGAGGCGCTGGCAGCCCGGGACGGTGGTCCGGGCCTTGAGCACCCCGTCCCGCCAGGTCGCGGCACCCTGCGTCGGCGCCCAGGGCGCGCCCAGGTCGGCCTCGGTGAGCAGCGCGGCCTGCGCCTGCGCGGCGGTGAGCGTGGCGGTGGCGCCCGGTGTGACGGACCCGGCCGGGCCGGTGGCCGCGGCGGCGGAGGCGGAGGCGTCGCCGGACCCGGGCGTGCAGGCGGTCGCGGTCAGCAGGGCGGCCGTGCACAGGACGCAGGCGGGCAGGAGGCGGGCGGCCGGGAGACGGTGCATGAGCGAATGCCTCCAGAGGGGCGGGCGGCGACACGGAGTGGACGTTCGTCTCCACGGCACCACCTCGCCGCCCCGCCCACCAGCGCGCCGGGCCGGGCGGGTGAGGGCCGTACGGGTGAGAAGTACGCCGCCGGGCGTCCCGGCCCGCACTGCACGCGAGGAGGAACGCGCGGAGGAACGCGCGGAGGAACGCCGGAGAAAATCCCTCGCGTGCGCGTCCGGCCCGCTGCTAGCGTCCCGTCCATGCAGCGTGCCGTGCCGTCCATCCCGCCGTCCTTCGCGACGACGACGCCGGAGAGTGTCCCGGCGCGCCGACAGCTGAGCTGATCGAACAAGCCCCGGGGCGAGTGCCCCGGGGCTTCGGCGTTCTCCCGCTCTCCGCCCCAGGGCTCCTCGCCCCTCCGCCCCAGCCGCACCCCTTGAGGAGCCCGTCATGCACGACCACCGCCGCCTCGGCCGCGAGCTCGCCCTGTTCGACACCGACCCGCTGATCGGGGCGGGCCTGCCGTACTGGCTGCCCGACGGCGCCGTGGTGCGCCACACCCTGGAGGAGTACATCCGCGAGGCCGAGCGCGCGGCCGGCTACCGGCACGTGTACTCGCCCGTCCTCGGCAAGCGCGAGCTGTACGAGATCTCCGGGCACTGGGCGCACTACAGCGACGACATGTTCCCGCCGATGGAGCTGGGCGCCGAGCAGGTCGTCCTGCGCCCGAGCCTGTGCCCGCACCACGCCCTCGTCTACCGTTCGCGGTCCCACAGCTACCGGGAACTGCCGCTGCGGATCGCCGAGCTGGGCGGCATGTACCGCTCGGAGCTGTCCGGCGTACTCGGCGGGCTGACCCGGGTGCGGGCCATCCAGCTCAACGACGCCCATGTCTTCTGCACCCTGGACCAGGCCGTCGACGAGGCCCGCGCCGCCCTGGACCTGATCGCCCGCGCCTACGCCGACCTCGGCATCGAGGCCGCCCGGTACCGGCTGTCCCTGCCGGGCGACGGCGGCAAGTACGTCGCCGACCCGGACCTGTGGCGACGCGCCACCGCACTGCTGAGGGAGGTGCTCGACGGGGCCGGTGTGCCCTACGAGGAGGCCGAGGGCGAGGCCGCCTTCTACGGGCCCAAGATCGACGTGCAGATCGTGGACGGGGCGGGCCGCGAGGCCACCCTGTCCACCGTGCAGATCGACTTCCACCAGCCGGAACGCTTCGACCTGCACTACATCGGCGCCGACGGCGCCAGGCACCGCCCGGTGATGGTGCACCGCAGCGTCATCGGCAGCGTGGAACGCGCGGTCGCGCACCTGATCGAGCAGCACGGCGGGGCCTTCCCGGTGTGGCTGGCGCCCGTGCAGCTGGTGGTGCTGCCGGTGGCCGAGGCACAGGCGGCGCGCGCCGAGGACGTCGTACGGCAGGCCCTGGCGCGCGGGCTGCGGGCCGAACTCGCCGGACCGGAGCACGGCAGCCTGGGGGCTCGGATCCGGGCGGCGCGGCTGGTGCCGTACCAGGCGGTGATCGGGGAGCGGGAGGCCGGGGCAGGACTGGCCGCGCCGCGGCTGCGGGACGGGCGCCGGCCGGGGCCCGTGTCCGTCGGGGAGCTGCTGGACCGGATCGCGGAGCGGGTGGCGGCGCGGGGTACCGGACTGTGGGGTGAGGGCGAGGCGTCCGGCGCATAAGGTCGCAGTGTCGGGACGTCCGCCGACGGAACGTTCACCAGGGAGCCCGCCGTGACCGGTCAGCCCACCCCCGCCACCCCCGCCACCCCCGTGATCATCGACTGCGACACCGGTGTCGACGACGCCCTGGCCCTGCTGTTCGCCGTGCGCCACCCGGGCCTGGAGCTGCGCGCGGTCGGCTGCGTGGCCGGGAACACGGACGTGGACCAGGTGGTGCGCAACACGCTGACCGTCCTGGAACAGGCGGGCGCCCCCGAGATCCCCGTGGCGCGGGGCGCCGAACGCCCGCTGATCGAGCCCCTGCGCACCGCGCACCACGTGCACGGCCGGGACGGCATGGGCGACCTCGGACTGCCCGCGCCGCGCCGCCGCCCGGCCGGCGTGGACGCGGTGACGCTGCTGCGCCGCGAGATCCTCGCCTCGCCCCGCCCGGTCACCCTGATCCCGACGGCCCCGCTGACGAACATCGCGCTGCTGCTGCGCACCCACCCGGAGGTGACGCGCAACATCGAGCGGATCGTGTTCATGGGCGGCGCGGTGGCCACCGGGAACGCCACGGCGGTCGCCGAGTTCAACGTCTGGCACGACCCGGAGGCGGCGGCGGTCCTGCTCACCGCCGGGGTGCCGATCACGATGTACGGGCTGGACGTGTTCCGGCGGGTGATCGTCCCGGCCGACGACGTGCGCAGGCTGCGCGGGAGCGCCGAGCCGGGCGCGCGTCTCGCGGGGCGGCTGCTCGCCCACCGCGGTCCGGTGACCTCCGAGGAGGATCCCTCCGGCGGGCTCGGCGACGCGGGCGCCGTCTGCTCGGTCGCCGACCCGGCGGGGCTGACCACGCACCGGCTGCCGGTGGAGGTGAACCTCGCGCCGGGCCCCGCGCGCGGCCAGACGGTCGTCGACCGCCGGCCGCGCCCGGGCGAGGCGGAACTCCACGGCGAGGCACGCGAACAGCCGCTGGTGGACGTGGCGTTGGACATCGACCCGGACCGGTACGTGAAGCTGTACCTGGCCACGGTCGAAGGCGCCACGGCCTCCGGTGCTCAGGGCAGGCCCTAGGTTCGCCCTAGTCGGTGTCCGCCGCCCGGACCGCCCAGCGCTGCTCCACCCTGGCCGCCTTCCAGTACGCCAGCGCCGCCGCCCAGACCACGACGAACAGGCCGACGATGACGTAGCCCACGCTGTCCAGGTCGAGGCCGGCGATCCAGCCGGTGACGTCGTCCCGCAGGTCGAGCTTGTCGTGCAGGACGCCGACGAGTTCGATCGTGCCGATGAAGAAGGCGACGGCGATGGACAGGCCGGTGATGGTGAGGTTGTAGAACACCTTGCGGACGGGGTTGGAGAAGGCCCACTGGTAGGCGAAGTTCATGAACGTGCCGTCCAGGGTGTCGAACAGGCACATGCCCGCCGTGAAGAGCAGGGGCAGGCACAGGATCGCGTACCAGGGCAGTCCGGCGGCCGCGCCCGAACCGGCCATCACCATCAGCGTGACCTCGGTGGCGGTCTCGAAGCCGAGGCCGAAGAGGAAGCCGAGCGGGTACATCTGGCCCGGCCGGGAGATGGAACGCGTGAGCCGGCCGAGGAAGCGGTTCATGAACCCCCGGGAGTCCAGGTGCCGTTCGAGCTCGGTCTCGTCGTAGGTCCCCGCCCGCATCGACCGGAAGACCTTCAGGATGCCGGCCAGGGCGACCAGGTTCAGGGCGGCGATGAGATAGAGGAAGGCACCGGCGATGGTCGTGCCCATGAATCCGAGCACCTGATGGGTGGTGGAACCCTCGTCGGTCACCCGGTCGGCGAGCTGCGTCCCGGCCGCGATCATCACGGCGAGGACGATCACGACGCTGGAGTGGCCGAGCGCGAACCAGAAGCCCACCGACACCGGCCGCTTGCCGTCGGCCATCAGCTTGCGGGTGGTGTTGTCGATGGCGGCGATGTGGTCGGCGTCGAAGGCGTGCCGTACGCCCAGGGTGTAGGCGGTGACGCCGAGTCCGATGCCGAACGCCTTGGAACCCACCTCGTAGTGTCCCGGCAGGACGAGGAGGAAGAGGATTCCGAAGGCGACGACGTGCAGTCCGGCGATGGCGGCCATCAGGCCGGCGGTCTTGAGGGTGTCCTCCCGGCGCCAGGCGAAGGTGGCCTTGGTCGTCGTCGGGGCAGGGTTGGGCAGGGTCATCCGGTCATCACGCTCCAGCACCTCGTGGATCACTTCGTGAGCTGCCGTGGCCGGTCTCCTGGCTTACGGGTGGTGCGTGCCCGGCCCGCCTTCCCGGCCGCCGTACGACGGCCAGTGGCTGTCCCGTGCGGGACGTGGACCTGGAACTCCCCGATCACAGTGGCGAGGGCCGCGTCGACCTTGCATCGACTTCCCGAACACCACGGCCCGCCCACCGTAGAGGCGGAAGCGGTTGCCTGCATAGCTGCATACCTGCGCAGGTATGGAAGATCACAGAGTGCCGCTGCGAGGATGGCGGCATGCATCTCGTCCCTGCCGATCGCGCGGACCGCCGCACCATCGACGGTCACCGGGTGTGCGACGCCATCGCGGCGATCGGCGACGCCGCGCACGTCCGCGCCTGGGCGGACCGTTTCTCGCTGCTCGCCGACCCCAAGCGGCTCGCGCTGCTGCTCGCCCTGCACCGCACCGGCCCGCTGGCCGTCTCCGACCTCGCGATCGCCACCGGCATGAACGACCCGGCCGTCTCCCAGGCGCTGCGGCTGCTGCGGGCGGCCGGGGTGGTGGAGGGCGAGAAGGAGGGGCGCGTGGTGCGCTACAGGGTGGTGGACCGGGACGTACGGAGCCTGCTGGAGCACTGCGCGGCGGACGCCGGCTGACGCACGCCCCCATCGCCGCCCCGACTGCCCTCCTGCCTTCTCATGGCGGTGTTCATGTTTCCGGCGATCTGGACAGAGTTCTCTTTGCTGCTACGACAACGCACCGAAGAGGAGACCGCGTGACCGACCGCACCACCACGCACGACTCGACGGACACCTCCCCCCACGACGCCCCTCTCGACCTCTCCCCCAAGAACCCCGACTGGTGGCGGCAGGCCGTCGTCTACCAGGTCTACCCCCGCAGCTTCGCCGACGCCGACGGGGACGGGCTCGGTGACATCCGGGGCGTCACCCAGCGGCTGACCCACCTCGCCGCGCTCGGCGTGGACGCGCTGTGGCTGAGCCCCTTCTACCCCTCCGAGCTGGCCGACGGCGGCTACGACGTCGCCGACCACCGGGACGTCGACCCGCGCCTGGGCACCCTGGAGGACTTCGACGCCATGGTCACCGAGGCCCATCGCCTGGGCCTGAAGGTGATCGTCGACATCGTCCCCAACCACAGCTCGCACCTGCACCCCTGGTTCCAGGAGGCGCTGCGCGCCGGCCCCGGCTCCCCGGCCCGTGACCGGTACGTCTTCCGTGACGGGCGCGGCGAGCACGGTGAACTCCCGCCCAGCGACTGGCAGTCCGTCTTCGGCGGCAGCGCCTGGCGGCGGGTGCCGGACGGGCAGTGGTACCTGCACCTGTTCGCACCCGAGCAGCCGGACTTCAACTGGGAGAACGAGGAGGTCCGCGCCGACTTCCGCACCACCCTGCGGTTCTGGTCCGACCGGGGCGTGGACGGCTTCCGCGTCGACGTGGCGCACGCCCTGGTCAAGGACCTCGGCGAACCGCTCCGCGACGTCGGGAACATCGGGGTCACCGGCGAGGACGCCCTGCCGCACGTGGCGCCCGGCAGCCACCCCTACTGGGACCGGGACGACGTCCACGAGATCTACCGCGACTGGCGCAAGATCTTCGACGCCTACCTCCCGCCCCGCACGGCGGTCGCCGAGGCCTGGGTGCCGGACAGCCGGCGCGCGCTGTACGCCCGCCCGGACGAACTGGGCCAGGCCTTCAACTTCGAGTACCTCCAGACCGGCTGGGACGCCGGCGAGCTGCGCCGGGTCATCGCCGCCTCGCTGGCCGGCGCGCGGGCCGCCGGGGCCTCGGCCACCTGGGTGCTGTCCAACCACGACGTGATCCGGCACGCCTCACGGCTGATGCTCCCGCCGGGCACCGACGAGAACGCCTGGCTGCTGTCCGGCGGTCGCGCCCCGGCCGTGGACGAGGCGGCGGGCCTGCGCCGGGCCCGCGCGGCGACGCTGCTGATGCTCGCGCTGCCCGGTTCGGCCTACGTCTACCAGGGCGAGGAACTCGGCCTGCCCGAGGTGGCCGACCTGCCCACCGAGGTGCTGCGGGACCCGATCTGGGAGCAGACGGGCCATGTCCGCAAGGGCAGGGACGGCTGCCGGGTGCCGCTGCCGTGGACGACCGGCGGACCGTCGTACGGCTTCGGGGCGGGCGCGGCCTGGCTGCCGCAGCCGGCCGGTTTCGCCGCCTGCGCCGTGCAGGCGCAGGACGGGGTGGAGGGCTCGACGCTGGAGCTGTACCGCACGGCTCTGCGGCTGCGCCGCAAACTGTCGGCGGGCGAGTCGCTCACCTGGACGGAGGACAACCCGCCCGGGGTGCTCGCCTTCGCCCGGTCGGAGGGCTGGCGGTGCGTCACCAACCTGTCGGACGTGGACGTGCCGCTGCCGCAGGGGGAGGTGCTGCTGAGCAGCGCGCCGCTCGCGGGGCGTCGGCTGGGACCGGACACCACCGTGTGGCTGGCGTAGGGCATGTCACGGCCGTCCCGCGACGTCCCCCGCCCGCCGCCGAGCGCGGGGACGCACGGGCGCACGGGCGCGCGGGCTCACCCCACCGTCGGGCTGGGCGACGGCGCGCCGCCGCCCGGTGCCCCGCCCGGTGCGCCGCCGAGGTTCAGTGGGCTCGACGTGGCGTTCGGCGGCGGGGTGAGCACGACCTGGGGCTGCCCGCCGGACACGGGCGGCGGGGTCAGGTCGGAGGCGGGCAGCTTCGGCGGGGTGGTCTGCTGGAAGAGCACCTGGTCGTAGTCGACCAGGCCGGTGTCCTCCATGACCGTGATGTGGTCCAGGACGGTGGCGTTGGCCTGGTTGGCGAGCGCGCGGACCAGGCTGTTCTCGGTGGTGGAGCGGATCTTCGCGATCGTGTTGAAGATCGAGCCGTGCGTCACGCGCAGGATGTTGGCCATGTCGCTGTCGAACTTCTTGCCGGTGTCCGCGCTCAGCGTGGTGACGAAGCCCTGCTGCTGGGGGCTGGCCACGTTCGGCAGGGCGATGCCGAGCATCGGCGCGATCTTCCGGCAGCTGGCGTCCAGCGCCGCGTGCCCGTCGATCAGGTGCTGACCGGCGGTGACGACCGCCTTGGTGGTGCCCTTCTTCACGGCCATCTGCCCCACGGGGTACTCCCACAGCCCGGCCGCGCGCACCTTCACCACGAAGTCGCGGTCCGCCTCCGTGAGCGGCCCCCACTGGGTCTGGGAGATGACCCTGGAGGGGTCGCCGGAGACCTTCTGGAAACCGAGCATGCCCGGATAGGCCAGCGCGACGAGGGTCAGACCGAGAGCTCCGCCCACGAAGAGGGTTCCCGTCGTGTTCCGCGAAAAGCGCACCGTGCCTCCTGCCCGGTAAGTGAAGCCCGCCCAGCGGCGGTTCGGACACACAGCAGTACGGACGGGAAAGCCTCCGGAACCTTTGGTTCTGGTAAAGAATTCCGGGATTTCAGGGACGTCGCCCGTCCGGCCGGTCCGGCTCGCCCCGCCGTACGGCTCCCGGCGCGCGGGCCGGGTGACGGTCGGCGCGGCTGGAGGAGGTCAGCTGCCAGGGCACGCTGGTGACCATCACGCCCGGGGTGAAGAGCAGCCTGCTCTTGAGCCAGAGGGCGGACTGGTTGTGCAGCAGGTTCTCCCACCAGTGCCCGACGACGTACTCGGGGATGAAGACGGCCACCAGGTCGCGCGGGCTGTCCCGGCGCATCGAGCGCACGTACTCGACGACCGGGCGGGCCACCTCCCGGTACGGCGAGTCCAGGACCTTCAGCGGCACGTCGATGCCGTAGTCCTCCCACTCCTCGGCCAGGGCGGCCGCCGCCGCGCGGTCGGTGGCGACCGTCAGCGCCTCGAGCCGGTCGGGGTGGAAGGCGCGGGCGTAGCCGAGCGCCCGCAGGGTCGGTTTGTGCAGCCGGGAGACCAGGACGAGCGCCAGCACCCGCGAGGGCGGCATCAGGTGCTCCTGCGGATCGGTCACGGCCAGTTCCGCCGAGGTGGTGTCGTAGTGGCGGCGGATGCCACGCATGGTCACCCACAGCACGGCCGCCGCGAGCACCGCCAGCCAGGCGCCCTGGGTGAACTTGGTGACCAGCACGATCAGCAGCACCAGCCCGGTCACACAGGCGCCGAGGGTGTTGACGGCGCGTGCCGCGCGGTAGCGCCGGCGGACCTCGCGGCCCGCCCCGGCCCCCGTGCCGGACCCGGCGCGCAGCTCGCGGTTCCAGTGCCGCACCATCCCCAGCTGGGAGAGCGTGAAGGAGGTGAACACGCCGAGGATGTAGAGGTGGATCAGGCTCGTCACACTCGCCCGGTAGCCCCAGAGCAGCAGCCCCGCGACGATCGCGAGCGCCAGGATGCCGTTGGAGAAGGCGAGCCGGTCGCCGCGGTTGTGCAGCTGGCGGGGCAGGAAGCGGTGCAGGGCGAGGATCGAGGCCAGCAGCGGGAAGCCGTTGAAGGCGGTGTTCGCGGCGAGGATCAGCACCAGCGCGGTGGCCGCCTGCACGACGTAGAAGCCGACGCTGTGCTCACCGCCGAAGACGGCCGCCGCGAGCTGGGCGATCACCGTCCGCTGCGGATAGGCGCGGCAGTCGCCGGGCAGGCCGGTCAGTCGGCAGGCGTCGTCGGTGATGTGCACGCGCGCGAGCAGGGCGAGCGCGGTCACCCCGGCGAACATGGCGATCGCGGTGAGCCCCATGGCCGCCAGCGTGGCCGCCGCGTTCCGCGACTTCGGCCGGCGGAAGGCCGGCACACCGTTGGAGATGGCCTCCACACCGGTCAGCGCCGTACAGCCGGAGGAGAAGGCGCGCAGCACCAGCATCAGCAGCGCGAGCCCCGTGAGCCCGGCCTCCCCGGGGGCGGGCGCGATGCCGTAACCGGCGGTCCGCGCCACCGGGGCGGCGCCGAGCGCCCACCGGATCAGCCCGGTGATCACCATGATCAGCACCGCTCCGACGAACAGGTACGTCGGCGCCGCGAACGCCCGCCCCGACTCGCGTAGGCCCCTGAGGTTCACGGCGGTCAGCAGCGCCACGAAGCCCAGCGCCAGCAGCACCCGGTGCCCGGCGAGCGAGGGCAGCGCGGAGATGACGTTGTCGACGCCGGAGGCGACCGAGACGGCCACGGTCATGACGTAGTCGACGAGGAGGGCGGCGGCGACGACCAGGCCCGCCGAGGGGCCGAGGTTCGTGGACACCACCTCGTAGGAGCCGCCACCGCTCGGATAGGCGTGCACGACCTGGCGGTACGACAGCACCACCACCGCGAGCAGCGTCACCACGGCCACCGCGATCCACGGGGCGAAGCGCAGATAGGCCAGGCCGCCCAGGGTGAGCACGAGCAGGATCTCCTGGGTCGCGTACGCCACCGAGGACAGCGGGTCGGAGGCGAAGATCGGCAGCGCCAGCCGTTTGGGCAGCAGTGTCTCGTGCAGCTCCTCGCTGCGCATGGCCCGGCCGATGACCAGCCGCTTCAGGAACCCGGGCACGTTGAGCACGCGGCGAGCGTATGCCGGTACGGCGGGGCCGCCGGGGAGGCGGGGACGGGCGCGGCGGGCCGGTGAGCGCCGGCCCCGGCGCTCCGATGCGCAACCGGCGGCGTTTTCAGCAAGGTTGACGGAACGTTGACCGGCACCTGGGAGAGCTCCGGGGAGCGCCCGACCTACATTCGGCCGCATGCCCCCACAGCCTCCCGTGCCCCGCCGGGCGCCCGCCGCGCTCCCCGTCCTGCCCTACCGCAAGCCCACCAAGGGACGCGACTACTGGGTGATCGACGACGTCCTGCCCGACGCGGGAGCCGTACGCGAGCGGTGCCTGGCCGGGGACGACTGGGTCAAGGGGCATCCGTACACCTCCGAGACCTGGCCGGGGCTGCGGACCATGCCCGGTCTGGAGCCGCCGGAACTGGCCCGCGTGGAGCGGCTGGTGAGGAAGGCGACCGGGGCGAAGGAGCTGTGGGTGCAGCAGGCGCCCGGCGGCGGCACCCTCAACCACAACTGCGTGCAGGTCGTCGGGGAGGGCGAGAGCGAGCCCCGGCCGCACACCGACTCGCGGGCACTGTGCCGGTACGCGGCCGTGCTCTACCTCAACCCGGCCGTCCCCAAGGACTGCGGCACCAGCTTCTACCGCCAGTCGCTGCCCGGCGGCCGGCTCGGCGGCAACGTCGTGCAGGCCCCGCACACCAACCTCGTGGAGGCCCTCGGCACCCGGTTCGTCGCACCGGACGCCTTCGAGGAGGACGTACGCGTCCCGCACAAGGCCAACCGCCTGCTCCTGTACCACGCCAACCTGGTGCACAGCGCGACCGGCTACGTGGGCCGGACGCTGGAGGAGAAGCGGATGACGGCGGTCTTCTTCTGGATGGCCTGACACGTCCGGAGGGCCTGACACGCCCGGACGGCCTGACACGTCCCGGGGGCCGTCCGTGTCGGCGGTGCCGGTCGTTCCCCGGGCGGGCCCGGTGAGCGCGCGATACTCGCCGTATGGATCACGAAGGGGACGACATGACCGAGACCAGCCGTACCGTGGGCGTCCTGGGCGCCGGGATCATGGGCTCGGCGATGGCCCGCAACCTCGTGCGCGCCGGGCACACCGTCCGCGTCTGGAACCGCACCCGCGCCAAGGCCGAACCGCTCGCCGCCGACGGAGCACGGGTCGTCGACACGGCCGCCGAGGCGGTGCGCGACGCCGACGTGGTCCTGACCATGCTGTACGACGGCGGCACGGTGCTGGAGGTCATGCGCGAGGCGGCCCTCGCGGCGCGCCGGGGCGCCGCCTGGGCGCAGTCGACCACGGCCGGTCTCGAGTCGGTCGGCGAACTGGCCGCCCTGGCCCGCGAGCACGGCCTGGTCTTCTACGACGCCCCGGTGCTCGGCACCAAGCAGCCCGCGGAGGCGGGGCAGCTGACGGTGCTGGCCGCCGGGCCGGCCGAGGGCCGGGACGCGGTGGCGCCGGTGTTCGACGCGGTCGGCGCCCGTACGGTGTGGACCGGCGAGGACGGGGCGGACGCGAGCGCGACCCGGCTGAAGCTGGTGGCCAACAGCTGGGTCATCGCGGCCACCACGGCGACCGGTGAGTCGCTGGCCCTGGCGAAGGCCCTCGGGGTGGACCCGCAGGGCTTCTTCGACCTCATCTCCGGCGGCCCGCTCGACATGGGCTATCTGCACGCCAAGGCCGGTCTCATCCTCGGCGACCGGCTGCTGCCGCCGAGTTTCGCCGTGGCGACGGCGGAGAAGGACGCCCGGCTGATCGTCCAGGCCGGTGAGCGGCACGGCGTCCGCCTCGACGTGGCCGCCGCGAGCGCCGAACGCTTCGCCCGTGCCGCCGCCCTGGGCCACGCCGACGAGGACATGGCGGCGGCGTACTTCGCCAGCTTCGACGACAAGGCCACCGGGGGGCCGGACCGGGCCTGACCGGTCCCGACCGGGTCTCGTCAGCCTCGTCAGCCCAGGCAGATCACGAGCAGACAGAGTTGCTGCGACGACGTCGACGAGGGCGAGGTCTGCGACGGCGCCGTGGTCGACGGGCTGGTCTGAGTCGTACCGGAGCCGGAGCCGTCGGAGGTGGCGGGCTGCGACGTCTGCTGCGTCTGCTGCGTCGTCGTGCCCGGGGAGCGGTCGCCGCCGGATCCACCCGAGGAGCCCGAGGTACTCGAGGAGGTGACGGAACGCCCCGATCCGCCCGGCTGCCGAGCCGGCGCCGACGGGTAGGCCGTCTCAGCGGGCACGGCCGCCGTGGTGTGCGGGGCGGCGGAGTAGGGGTGGACGCCTTGGGCCGTGGCGGTGTCGTGGGGCGCCGCGGCCGTGGTGGGCGGCTGCTGCGCGGGGGGTGTGGACGGCCGTGCGGGGGAGGTGTGCGCGGCCTGCCCGAGGTCCGCGTCCCCGGTCGCCGTGCCGGTGTGCCCGGCCGGCTGCCGGCCCACGGAGTCCGTGTGCGGGGCGCCCGGAGCGGGTGCCGCCTGGGCGGGGCCGGCGGTGTGCCGGTCCAGCGAGGCGACGGTCAGACCGCCGCCGACCAGCGCCACGGCGGTCGCGACCAGCGCACGACGCTGGGTCTTCTTCCACCGGGCCCGCTGCCGCCGCCGCGCCGCCCGTCCCGGCCGCTGCCACTCGTCCGCCGCATCCGCCGTAGCGGCTGCGCCGTCCGCCGCGCCCGCGGACATGGCGCCCGCGGTGCCTGCGGTGCCTGTGAACATCGCGTCCCCGGCGGCCGTCCGGGCCGCGGGCGCGGCCTCGGCCGGTCCGGGCGTCGGCTCCCAGGCGAAGGGGGACCCGGCGGTGCCGGGGGGAGT
This sequence comes from Streptomyces sp. NPDC006393, assembly GCF_040628575.1. Lineage (NCBI taxonomy): Bacteria > Bacillati > Actinomycetota > Actinomycetes > Kitasatosporales > Streptomycetaceae > Streptomyces > Streptomyces sp. NPDC006393. The sequence goes on along the minus strand of NZ_JBEXZD010000064.1, from coordinate 31,051 downwards.
GAAGGGCGGTGCGGGGTGGGCGGCGAAGCCGTCGCCGGACGCGGGGTCCGCGGCGGGCCCCGGGGCGAAGGGGGCCGCGGAGTCCGTGGTGGCGTTCGGGGCTATGTCCGGGGCGTAGGCCCCGCAGCCGGGGCACACCAGGGCACCGTTGAGGTGCCGTCGGCACGTGGAGCAGTAGTCCATCCGGATCTTCCTGAGTAGGCCAGCCGGGCGGCCAGCCACGCTAACAAGGGCGGTGCCCGCCTGTGTGCAGCCTGTGTGACGCTCCTGCGGGGATTCGGCGGTGCGTCCGCGCCCTGACGCCGGGGCCGCCTCCGGACGGCGGCGCCGGCGACGGTCAGGCCCGGTCGGTGAGCTCCTCGGCGTACACCTGGGACAGCGGCTGAGGGCCCACGTACTGCTGGCAGTTGCACTGGCCCGGCTCGTAGCGGACCGGCTTCTTGTTCTCGTCCCAGGCGGTCGGCACCTCCACGCGCTCGTGGCACCGGCCGTTCTTGTCGTGCTTGGCCAGGTGGTGCGTGCAGCCGCACACCGGCTCCGGCGGCTTGTGCGCGGCCTCCACGGCCAGCCGCTCCGCCTTCTGAGCCTCCATCAGCTCCAGCTTGCGCTGGTGGCGGTTGCGCAGCGCGGTGCGCGCGGTGTCGGCGAGCCACGCGAAGCCGCCGGTCCAGAACAGGATGAGTACCCACCAGATCCAGTTCATCGGTCCCCCGTCCTTCCCCCTGTGCGCATGGGTTCAGGATAGGCAAGTGCGGCCGGAACGGCAGGGGTTGGGGCGGCGGCCGTAGTGCGCGGGCGCCGGGCCGGTCGCGGCAGTCGGCGCCAGGCGCGTTCGTGGGCCACGGCCAGGAGGACCGCCGTGGCGACCGCGATCAGGTGCTCGCGGCCGGCCAGGTTGGGCCTGACCACCGACTCGGCCACCATCGAGCCGCCGGTGAGGAGGAAGACGACCGGGGCGCGCCGCACCACGGACAGGTAGGTGAACAGGCCCACCACGGCGGCGGACGGACCCGTGTCGAGGACGTGCCCGATCCCGGGCGGCAGCCCCAGCCCCCACCGTCCGGGCCCGATCGCGAGCATCACCCGCACGGTCAGGGTGCCGGCCAGGGTGGTGGCGTAGGAGATGAACAGGGTGCGGCCCCGGCCCAGGGTGAGCTCGGCCAGGGCGAACGCGAGGAACAACTGGGAGATGCCGGCCCAGACCGGAAGGTCGAGGGCCGGGACGTAGAGGGAGACGGGGGTGCGCAGCAGGGCCAGCCACAGCGGCAGGTCGCCCTGGACGCCGCCGAGGATCCGCACCGCCGTCTCGCCCCTCGGGTGCTGGGCGATGGCGTGGAAGAAGATCACACCGAAGGCGGCCACGAAGGCCAGCACCAGCCCGGACAGCCCACGGCGCGCCAGCTGCCGCAGCGGGGCCACGACCATGGCGTGCCATTCGCCGCGCAGGGTGCGCACGGCGAACAGCGCGAGCCGGGCCGGCACCCCGCGCACGTACTGGTACTTCCGGTACTCCTGGACCACCGCTCGGCTCCTCGAAGCAGTTCCCCACTCCGTGCGCACAACCGTATGGACCCGAATACGGCCGGACACGTTCCCACGCGCCGGGCGACGTTCGTCTCAGCGCGCGGGTGACCTGCGTGGAGTACGCCCGGACGGTGCCGCCCGGCCGCGGGAGCGGTAGACGACGTAGGGGCGGGCCGGATAGCCGAGGGGGGCGGCGAAGGCGTGCACGAGGCGGCCGAACGGCCAGAGCGCGAACAGGGCCAGTGCGAGCAGGGCGTGCAGCTGGTAGACGAGCGGGGCGTGGGCCATGGCGGTGACGTCGGGGTCGAGCGTGAACAGGCTGCGGAACCAGACGGCGACACCGAGGCGGTAGTCGTAGGGGTTGGTCACGGAGGAGGCGGTGGCGGTGAGGCCGGCGAGCAGGACGAGGGTCAGCAGCGGGTAGGTCAGGCGGTCGCCGCGGCCGGTCGCCCGCCGTACGGCGGGCACCCGCAGCCGGCGGTACAGCAGCAGGCCGAGCCCGGCCACCGCGGCGACGCCCGCCGCGCCGCCCATGGTCAGAGCGACGCCGTGGTACTCGGCCTCGCTGACCCGCAGCCGCCGGGTGAGGGACTCGGGGACGAGCAGGCCCATGACGTGACCGCCGGCGACGAGGAAGAGGGCGTAGTGGAAGAGCGGTCCGCCGATCCTCAGCAGCCGGGACTCGTGGAGCTGGCTGGAGCGGGTGGTGAAGCCGAAGCGGTCGTAGCGGTAGCGCCAGGCGGTGCCGGCGACCAGCACGGCCAGGGCCAGGTAGGGCAGGACGCCCCACAGGGCGATGTACAGGTGCTGCCGGTGCAGGTGGTTCAGGGGCGGAGGCGTCATCGGCCGCGGACTCCTTCGTCGAGGGTGGCCCGGACGGCGCGGATCACGTCGAGGTAGGGGCTGCCGTGGGACGCGAGGCCGGTGGCGAGCAGGGTGAGGGCGCCGCGGTGTTCGTGGAGCACGGCACGGCCGGCGGTGGGGCAGCGTGCCGCGAACTCCAGCACGGCGGGCAGGTGGTCGGGCAGTTCGCCGTCGGACGGTTCCCAGCCGTGCTGCCGGTAGCGGGCCTTGAGCGCGGCGAGCGAGGCGCCCCGGCGACGGGTGTCGCCGTCCGTGTAGTGGGTCAGGTACAGGGTGCGGCGGCGGCTGCGGTCGAAGGTGGTGACGTACTGGGCGGCGAGGTCGAGCAGCGGGGTGTCGGCGGTGCGGCGGCAGAACCGCAGCAGGGGCTCGGCCGCCGGGCCGCGCAGCCCGCCGATGGACTCCAGCACCAGGGCGCGGTGGGCAGGCCAGCGCTGGTCGGGGTACTGAAGGAGCAGGGAGGCGGCCTGGTGGACGGCTCGTTGCTGGTTCATCACCGCGACTCGGCCTTCCGCTCGGGGAACAGCCCTCGGGGCCGGCCGCGGCCGTTCCAGTTCAGCAGGTTGACGCGACCGCGCAGACCGTCGCGCGTCCCGCCCGTGCGGTCGGCCGCGGGCGGGGGCGCGGGCGGGGCGTGGAAGGCACCCATGGCGGCCATGGCACCGATGGCGTTCCCGGCGTCCGTGCCGTGCGCGCCGACCGTGCCGTGCGCGCCGTCCGTGCCGTACATCCCGGGTCCGCCGTCGTGGTCCAGGCTGCATCCCGCGCCCGCCTCCTCCTCCCCGCCGCCGGCGACGTAGGTGGTGGGGATGACGTACCGCTCCTCGTACTTGGCCAGGGCGAGCAGCCGGTACATGGCCTCCAGGTCGCGCTCGTCCATGCCGACGGCGCGGGCGATCGCGGGGTCGCGTTCCTCGCCGAGGTTGGTCCGGCGCATGTGGGCGCGCATCGCGGCCAGCCGGCACAGGGCGGCCTCGACGGGGACGGTGTCGCCGGCCGTGAACAGCCCGGCCAGGTACGCCACCGGGATCCGCAGGGCGTCGATGGCGCCGAACAGGGCGGCCGGGTGCTCGCCGTCGTGGCCGCCGCGGGTGAGCGCGTCGACCACCGGGGAGAGCGGGGGGACGTACCAGACCATGGGCAGGGTGCGGTACTCCGGGTGGAGGGGCAGCGCGATCCGGTACGTCGTGATCAGGTCCCGTACGGGGGAGCGGCGGGCCGCCGTGATCCAGTCGTGCGGGATGCCCGACTCCTCGGCGGCGCGCACGACGTCCGGGTCGTGCGGGTCGAGGAAGCAGCCGAGCTGGGCCTCGTACAGGTCCTTCTCGTCGGTGACCGAGGCGGCCTCGCCCACCTTGTCGGCGTCGTACAGCATGACGCCGAGGTAGCGCAGCCGGCCCACGCAGGTCTCGGAGCACACGGTCGGTTCGCCGGCCTCGATGCGCGGGTAGCAGAACGTGCACTTCTCGGCCTTGCCGGTGGCGTGGTTGAAGTACACCTTCTTGTACGGGCAGCCGCTCACGCACATCCGCCAGCCCCGGCAGCGGTCCTGGTCGACGAGGACGATGCCGTCCTCGATGCGCTTGTACAGCGCGCCCGAGGGGCACACGGCCACGCACGACGGGTTCAGGCAGTGCTCGCAGATGCGCGGCAGGTGGAACATGAACGCCTGCTCGTACTCCAGGCGGACCCGCTCGCTCAGCTTCTTCAGCACCGGGTCGTCGGCCAGGTGCTCGGGGCCGCCGCCGAGGTCGTCGTCCCAGTTGGGGCCCCAGGTGACGGCGGTGGGGCGGCCGTCGATCAGGGAGCGGGGGCGGGCGGTGGGCAGGTCGTCGCCGAGCGGGGCGGCGATGAGGGTCTCGTAGTCGTACGTCCAGGGCTCGTAGTAGTCCTTGAGCGAGGGCAGTTCGGGATTGGCGAACAGGCGGGCCAGGCGGCGGGCGCGGCCTCCGGAGCGCGGGACGAGGCGCCCCCGGGCGTCCAGTCGCCAGCCGCCCCGCCACTTCTCCTGGTCCTCGTGGCCGCGCGGGTAGCCCTGACCGGGGCGGGTCTCGACGTTGTTGAACCAGACGTACTCGGTTCCGGTGCGGTTGGTCCAGGTCTGTTTGCAGGTGACCGAGCAGGTGTGGCAGCCGATGCACTTGTCGAGGTTCATGACCATCGCGACCTGGGCCATGCAGCGGCCGATGGTGTGGGGTGCGCGGGGCACTTCAGTACTGCACCTCCTGGGCGCGGCGGCGGATCACGGTGCGGGCGTCGCGCTGGTTGCCGGTGGGGCCGTAGTAGTTGGGGGCGAAGGAGAGCTGGGCGTAGCCGCCGATGAGGTGGGTGGGCTTGACGAGGATGCGGGTGAGGGCGTTGTGGACGCCGCCGCGCCGCCCGGTGGCCTCGCTGCGGGGCACGTTCACCAGGCGTTCCTGCACGTGGTACATGAGCACCGTGCCGGGCGGGATGCGGTGGGAGACGATCGCCCGGGCGACGACCACACCATGCGGGTTGACGGCCTCCACCCAGTCGTTGTCGGCGGCCCCGACCGCCTCGGCGTCGGCGACGGACATCCAGATCACCGGGCCGCCGCGGGCCAGGGTCTGCATGAGCAGGTTCTCCTGGTACTCGGAGTGGATGGACCACTTCGAGTGCGGGGTGAGATAGCGGACGCTCACCTCCCGCTCGCCGGGCACGGCGTCCGCCGTCAGGTCCAGCGGGGGCCGGTAGACGGGCAGTTGCTCCCCCAGTTCGGCCATCCAGTCGTGGTCCAGGTAGAAGTGCTGCCGTCCGGTGAGGGTGTGCCAGGGCTTGAGGTGCTCGGTGTTGATCGTGAAGGGGGCGTAGCGCCGGTCGGGGGACTCCTTGCCCGACCACTCGTGGCTGGTGCCGACCTGGACGGGCCGGTCCTGGGTGTCGGAGAACACCACCCGGCGCTCGCGCACGGACTCGGCGAGCCTCTCGAACCCGGCGACCGGGCCGCAGCGTTCGGCCAGCCGCTCGAAACCCTCCGCCGCGATACGCCCGTTGGTGGTGCCGGACAGGGCGAGGATCGCCTCGCACAGCTTCACGTCGGTGTCGAGGAGCGGACGGCCGTGCGCCGGGCCGGGGCCGGCCGCCGTGCCGCAGCGGGCGGCGAGCCGGCGCACCTCGGGTCCCGGCCTGACGGTGACGCCCTTCACGGTCATCCCCTGCTCCTCGCAGAGCGGGCCGAGCGCGGCCAGCCGGTCGGCGACGGCCGTGTAGTCGCGTTCGACGACGGTGAACCGCGGAAGATTGCGGCCGGGCACGGGCGGGTGCCCGCCGTCGCGCCAGTCGGGGACCGTGCCGCCGGGCTGCGCGGTCTCGCCCGGGGTGTCGTGCTGCTGGGGCGTGGCCACCAGGTCGTACGCCACGTCCAGCCGGCCCGCGGCGAGCTCGCTGAACCTGCGGGCGAGGCAGTGGAAGATCTCGAAGTCGGTGCGGGCCTGCCAGGGCGGGATGATCGCGGGTGAGAAGGCGTGCACGTAGGGGTGCATGTCCGTGCTGGACAGGTCGTGCTTCTCGTACCAGGTGGCGGCCGGGAGGACGAGGTCGGCCATCAGCGTGGTCGAGGTCATCCGGAAGTCCAGGGCGAGCAGGAGGTCGAGCTTGCCGCGCGGGGCGTCGTCGTGCCAGGTGACGTCCTTCGGGCGGGTCTCGGGCGGGGCCTCGGCGGCGTGCGCGTTGTCGCTCGCGCCGAGCAGATGGCGCAGGAAGAACTCGTTGCCCTTCGCCGAGGAGCCGATCAGGTTGGCCCGCCACACGGTGAGCACCCGGGGCCAGTTCCCGGGGGCGTCCGGGTCCTCGCACGCGAACGACAGCTCCCCCGCCGCCAGCCGGGCGGCCACCCACTCGCCGGGTTCGTGCCCGCTCTCGTGGACCCGGCGGCCGAGCGTGAGCGGGTTGGCGGTGAACATGGGCGCGGACGGCATCCAGCCCAGCCGCACCGACTGCGCCACGAGATCGGCGGTGTGGCGTCCGGCGAACAGGCCCTTGCCGGTGGGCGCGGCGAGCGCGTCGGCCGGGTGGGCGTCGTAGCGCCACTGGCCGGTGTGCAGGTACCAGTACGGGGTGCCCGCGACCTGCCGGGAGGGACGTACCCAGTCGGCGGCGGACTGGAGCTGCTGCCAGCCGGTGTAGGGCCGGACCTTCTCCTGGCCGACGTAGTGCGCCCAGCCGCCGCCGCTCACGCCCTGGCAGCCGGTGAGCAGCAGCAGGGTGAGGAAGGAGCGGTAGACGGTGTCGGAGTGGAACCAGTGGTTGGTGCCCGCCCCCATGATGATCATGCAGCGGCCGTGGGACTTCTCCGCGGTGTGCGCGAACTCGCGCGCCAACCGCACCACGGCGGCGGCCGGCACGGACGTGATCGCCTCCTGCCAGGCCGGGGTGTGCGGCTGGGAGGCGTCGTCGTAGTTCTCGGGCCATTCGCCCGGCAGCCCCTCGCGGCCGACGCCGTACTGGGCGAGCAGCAGGTCGAAGACGGTGGTCACCCGCCGCCCGCCCACCTCGCGCACCGGCACGGAGCGGGTGAGCGGCTCCCCGCCGTCGAAGCGCGGCAGCCGTACGGGCGCGCTGTCCCCGCCGCCGGGGCGGTGGAAGGTCAGCTCGGGCTCGATGTCGCCCAGGTCCAGGTTCCAGCGTCCCTCGCCGAGTTTGGACCAGCGGTCGCCGAGGGTGCCGTTGGGCACGACGGGACGCCCGGAGACCGCGTCGAGCAGCACCGGCTTCCACCGTGCCTCGTCCCCCTCCGCGTCCTCGCCGAGCCCGAGGGCCGCCGCGGTGACGAACTTGCCCGGCACCCAGCCGCCTTGGTGCTCCTCCAGCTCGACCAGGAACGGCAGGTCGGTGAACTTCCGCACGTAGTCCGTGAAGTACGGCACCCGGCGGCGCACGAAGAACTCGGTAAGGATCACATGCCCCATCGCCATCGCCAGCGCGCCGTCGGTCCCGGGGTGCGGATGCAGCCACTCGTCGGCGAACTTGGTGGCGTCCGCGTAGTCCGGGCTGACCACGACGACCTTCTGCCCCCGGTAGCGGGCCTCGGTCATCCAGTGCGCGTCCGGGGTGCGCGTCACGGGCACGTTCGAGCCCCACACCATCAGATACGCCGCGTCCCACCAGTCCCCGGACTCCGGTACGTCCGTCTGGTCGCCGAAGACCTGCGGGGAGGCGATCGGCAGGTCGGCGTACCAGTCGTAGAACGACACCATCGGCGCGCCGATCAGCGACATGAACCGGGCGCCCACCGCGTGCGAGGCCATCGACATGGCGGGGATCGGCGAGAAGCCGGCGACCCGGTCCGGGCCGTAAGCGGCGATGGTGTGCACATGGGCGGCGGCCGCGATCTCCAGCGCCTCGTCCCAGCCGACCCGCACCAGCCCGCCCTTGCCGCGCGCCCGCTGGTACCGGCGCCGCTTCTCCGGATCGCCCGTGACGTCGGCCCACGCGGCCACGGGATCGCCGAGCCGGGCGCGGGCCTCGCGGTACATCTCGAGCAGTACCCCCCGCACGTGCGGGTGGCGCACGCGGGTCGGCGAGTACGTGTACCAGGAGAAGGACGCCCCGCGCGGGCAGCCGCGCGGTTCGTACTCGGGCCGGTCCGGCCCGGTCGACGGATAGTCGGTCTCCTGGGTCTCCCAGGTGATCAGCCCGTCCTTGACGTACACCTTCCACGAGCAGGAGCCGGTGCAGTTCACGCCGTGGGTGGAGCGGACCACCTTGTCGTGCGCCCAGCGCTCCCGGTACGGCGCGTCGTTGACGGCCTGGTCGGTGCGCAGGACAGCCCGCAGGTCGGGGGTCGTGGGAGAGCGGCGCAGTATCCGCCCGGCCCGCAGCAACTGGTCGGCGGCCACCGCCGCCAAACGCTCCGCTTCTCGCCGGGCTCCGCGCCGTCCCACTGCCCTCACATCCCTTTCGAACTCGGCACAGCACGCCGGTCCGGGGGGCTTGGCCCCGCCCGACCGGCGTTCCGCTTACGGTCAGCGTCACCTGTCGGAGCGCTCTGTGTTCGCAGAACTACGCTGAGTTGGGAAGTGGCTGTACGGAGCTTTTCTTGCCCTTTGCAATATTTGGTGGTGACACCTAGATGAATGGTTCCTGCGGGCGGTGACGCTCAGCCCCGGCGCGACGCGGCGCGGGGCGGGGCGGCGCGGCGCGCCGGTGGCCGTGGCGTGCGACGGTCGCCGCGCCGGTGGCCGTGGAGCGTGACGGCGACCGGAGCGGCGGTGAAGACCGACGAGTACGTGCCGACCGCGAGGCCGATGAGCAGCGCGAGCGCGAAGTCGGTCAGCGACTCCCCGCCGAGCACGGCCAGCGAGGCCAGGATCAGCACCGCGCCCATCCCCGTGTTCACCGTGCGGGGCAGGGTCTGCACGATCGCCCGGTCGGTGATCTGCGACAGCGGCGTCTTGCGGTCGCGCCGGAGCAGTTCCCGGATGCGGTCGAAGACCACGACGGAGTCGTTGACCGAGTAGCCGATCACGGTCAGCAGGGCGGCGAGGAACACCCCGTCCAGCGGCTTGCCGAGCCAAGCGAAGACGCCGACCAGGATCACCACGTCATGGGCGAGGGCGGCGACCGCGGCCGTGCCGAACAGCCAGCGGAAGCGGGCGGCGAGATAGAGCAGCTGGGCGCCGAGGGCCACCCCGAGGGCGATCAGGGCGTTGCGCCGCAGCTCCTCGCCCAGGCTCGGGCCGATCAGCTCGTCGCGCACCTTGGTCGTCTCCGCGCCGTCCCCGTTCTTCGCTCCGTCCCCGCCGTCCCCGTCGCCCTCGCCGAGGGCGCCGATGGTCCGCGTGACCGTGTCCACCTGGGCGTCGGTCAGTTGCCCGGTGCGTACGGTGAGCCCCGTGTCGCCGGCGGACTGGACCACCGCGTGCGGGAGTCCCGCGTCGGCGAGCGCGTCGCGGGCCCGCTCGGGATCCACGGCCTGCGGGGTCTCGTACGCGATCAGTCGGCCGCCCGTGAACTCGATCCCGAACTCCAGGCCGCGCACCGCGATGCCCGACGCGGCGAGCACGAGCACGACGGCGGAGGCCGCCAGCCAGCGGCGCGGCCGGCGCATCGGCCGCGGGTCGCGGCGCACCAGCGCCTCGCGCACTCGGCCGGCGGTGGCGAGTCCGGTGACGCGGGGACGCCGGCGCACCCACGGACGGGAGGCGGCGAAGTCGGCGAGCACCCGGGTGACCACCAGGGCGCTGATCATGGAGGCGACGACGCCGATGCCGAGGGTGACGCCGAAGCCGCGCACCGGCCCTGAGGCGAGGAGGAACAGCAGGCCGGCGGCGATCAGCGTGGTGATGTTGGAGTCGGCGATCGCGCTGAACGCGTTGCGGAAACCGGCGGTCAGCGCCGAGCGCGCGCTGGGCCGCCGGCGGGAGGCGTGCTCCTCGCGGGCGCGTTCGAAGACGAGCACGTTGGCGTCCACCGCCATGCCGATCGCCAGCACGAAGCCGGCCAGCCCCGGCAGGGTCAGGGTGGCCCCGAGCGCGGCCAGCGCGGCGTAGGAGATCAGTCCGTAGGCGAGCAGCGCCACGACCGCGAGGGCGCCCATGAGCCGGTAGACCACGATGATGAACAACGCGGTCAGGGCGGTGCCGACGACCGCGGCCCAGGCGCTGGCCGTGATGGCACGGGCGCCCAGGGTGGGGCCGACGGTGTGCTGTTCGACCGTCTCGACCGGCACCGGCAGGGCGCCGCCGTTGATCAGCAGGGCCAGCTCGCGGGCCTCACTGTCGCTGAACGAGCCGGTGATCTGCGTGGAGCCGCCCGCGATGCCCGTTCCGCAGGCGACCGACGGATCGACCTGCGGCGCGGAGATGATCCGGTCGTCCAGCACGATCGCGACCCGGCGCGTGGGGTCGCCGACCGGACGGCAGGCGGCGTCGGCGGTCAGTTGAGCCCAGCGGCCGCGGCCCGTGCGGTCGAAGTCGACGGTGACGTGCCAGCCGGCGCCGGTCTCCTGGTCGAACCGGGCGTCGGCGCCCTTGACGTCCTTCCCGGTCATGGCGGACGCCCCCAGGCGCAGCCGCTGCCCGGACTCGTCGGGCAGCACACGCTCCCCGGACTCGGCGGGTGCGGGTGTCCCGGCGTCGGCCGCACCGAGCACCGGGTGGAAGGACAGCTGGGCGGTGCGGCCCAGCACGTCGGCGGCCTGCTTCGGGTCCTGCACGCCGGGCAGTTCGACGATGATGCGGTGGGCGCCGGAGCGGACGAGGGTCGGCTCGGCGACGCCGAGCGCGTCGACACGGCCGCGCAGCACCTCCAGGGTGCGGTCGGTGGCCGCGCGGTCGGCCTTGGTGGTCGGGGTGGAGCGGGTCTCGAGAACGATCTGGGTGCCGCCGCGCAGGTCCAGTCCGAGTCGGACGGGCACGGTCACGGCGATGTACACGGATACGGCGATGACGGCGAGGGCGAACAGCGCCCTCACCCGGTTGGAACGGATCAACGGGGCCTCCGGCGGCCTGAGGGATCGGGGAGTGAGGGGGGTCAGGTGCCGGAGGGTGCGGGCGGGGCCCGTCCGCGGTCGGGGACCGGATGGCCGGGCGAGGCGGGGGCGGGTGTGCGGGGCGGCGGTGTCCGCGCGGGGGCGGGCACGGGGGCCGCGGTGGCGTCGGGGGCGATGGCGAGGTGGCCCGGCGGGGCGGGGCGCTCGCCGTGGAGTTCGTGGCGGGCGGCGGCCTGGACGGTGCAGGCGTCGGGGCACTGGTGGCCGGCGTGGGGCGGGGTGTCGGGTGCGGTGGCGTGGTGGCCGGGGTGGGGTGGGGTGTGGGGTGCGGTGGCGTGGTGGCCGGCCGGGGGTGCCTCGGGCTGTCCGGCCGCGACCGGGGCGGCGTGGAATCCGGTGAGCAGGCCCAGCAGCGTGAGCAGTACGGCCGTGAGCAGGGTGAGCGCCCCAGGGGTGGCGGCGCGTGGCGCCCGGCGCATGCACCGCCCCCCTCTCGTGGGCCCGGTCGTGGCTGGTGTCGTGGTCGGGGTCGTCAGGGCTCGACCAGGCCGGCGCGGATGGCGTACCGGGTGAGCTCCAGACGGTCGCGCAGGCCCAGCTTCTGGAGCAGGTTGGCGCGGTGGCGCTGGACGGTCTTGACGCTGATGAAGAGGATCTCGGCGATCTCCTTGGAGGAGTGCCCCTCGGCCACCAGCTTGAGGACCTCCTCCTCACGGGGTGTCAGCACCTGGTCGGGGGTCTCCTCGCCGTGGCGGACGCGGTCGAGGTAGTTGCGGATGAGCGCGGTGACGGCGCCGGGGTAGAGGAACGGCTCGTCGCGCATCGCGGCCCGGCACGCGGCGACCAGATCGCGGTCCGCGACGGACTTCAGCACGTAACCGGAGGCTCCGGCCTTCAGCGCCTGGAAGAAGTACTGCTCGTTGTCGTGCATGGTGAGCATCAGCACCCGCAGGTCCGGCTTGAGGGCGGCCAGTTCGCGGGCGGCCTGGAGGCCGGTCAGGCGGGGCATCGCGATGTCCAGGACGGCGAGGTCGACGTCGTGGGTGCGGGCCATCTCGATGGCCTCCGCGCCGTCACCGGCCTCGGCGACCACCTCCAGGTCCGGTTCCTGGTCGAGGATGAGCCGGACTCCGCGGCGTACCAGCGCGTGGTCGTCGGCGAGCAGGATGCGGATCGTGGTCGGGGCGTGGTCGGCCATGGTCAGGGGTGCTTCCTGGGGTTGCTGGGGAGGGGTGCGGCGACGGACGGGGCGACGGGGGCGGTCAGCCGGACGCGGGTGCCGGGAGAGCGGCCACCGGAGCCGGAGCCGGAGCCGGAGCCGACGCCGGTACTGGTGCCGGAGCCGGTGCCGGTGCCGGTGGCGGGGGCGGGGGCGTCGGTGATGTCCAGGGCGCCCCCGATGAGCAGGGCCCGCTCGCGCATGCCGCGGATGCCGGCGCCCTCGCACGCCGCCTTGATGCCCCGGCCGTCGTCGGTGATGTCCAGCACCACGGCGCCGTCGCCGTGCGTGAGGGCGACCTCGACGCGTTCGGCGTCCGCGTGGCGGGCGGCGTTGGTCAGGCCCTCCTGGGCGACGCGGTAGAGGACGAGCTCCGTCTCCGGCTCCAGGGCGGGCAGGTCGGCCTCGAAGCGGCGCACCACCTTGAGCCCGGTGTGGGTGGCGAAGTCGGAGGTGAGCGACGTCAGCGCGCTGACCAGGCCGAGGTCGTCCAGAACGCCGGGCCGCAGCCTGCGCACCAGCCGGCGGACCTCGTCCAGGCTCTCCCGGGTGATCTCCTGCACCTGGTGCAGTTCGCCCCGCAGCGGGGCCTCGGCCTGGTCCGCGGCCCGCTTGAGCGCCAGCAGGACCGCGGTCATGCTCTGTCCCACCTCGTCGTGCAGTTCCTGGGCGATACGGCGCCGCTCGGCCTCCTGGGCGAGCAGCACGCGGGCGCTGCTGGTGGCCCGCTCGTGCTCCAGCCGGTCGAGCATGGCGTTGAACGTGCGGATCAGCTCGGTGACCTCGCCGCCGCCGTCCACCGGGAGCCGCTGGCCGGGGCGCAGCAGGTCGACGGTGGTCATCAGCCTGGTCAGCCGGTCCAGCGGGGCCAGGCCCCAGCGCAGCAGCGCGCCGTTGGCGACCAGCATCACGACCAGGCCGCCCACCAGGATGACCGCCTCGGTGAGCACCACCGGGACGGACACGGTCACCGGGGCCCACAGCAGCAGCGCGGTCGCCGTACCCAGCACCACGGCATTGAGCCCGAAGATCCGCCAGAACAGGGACACCGGGTTGCTCCTCCTCACATGACGCGGCCTGTCTGCCTCCACTGTCGGGCATCTCGCAGCCGGACGAGTCGCGGGCCCTGTTCCCGGTCGAGCCTGCCCGTTCCGGCCGGTGAGGTCGATGGGTCATGGCGCCCATTCGACGGGGTACGGCCTACCCATTCCGTACGGAGTGGGTCCTCGGACCTCCCGCAAATGGGGTCTGGACCCGATGGGATTCGACCGCCCGTGCGACCAGGGTGGAGGCACAGGCCACAGGCCGCACCGAAAGGAACTCCGCCATGTCGCTCGACGCCGCCCGGACCCAACCCCGCCCGCCGCGTCCGACCGCTCACGAGGCCCGGCAGCGTCTCGAGCACGCCCGCGGCACCCGGCTGGTCCAGTTGCAGGCCCTCACCGCGACCGGGCAGACGGCGGACGACCATCTCATGTCCGCGCAGAGGGAGGCCATCGAGAGGGTGCTCAAGGAGATCGACGAGGCCTTCGCCCGGATCGAGGACGGCACCTACGGGATCTGCCGGGGCTGCTCCAAGCCGGTCCCCGCGGAACGCCTGGAGATCCTCCCGTACACGAGCCACTGCGTCTCCTGCCTGCGCCGGCCCGCCTGACCGCGGTCCGGCACCCGTCCTACGTCGTACGCCCGCCGTTGCCGTCACTCGTCTCCCGCCCTGCCCCGAGGGGTGAAGTGGTGAACCACCAGATCATCGACGCCCGCGACCCACATCCGACGCCCGTGGACCTGACGCCCGAGGACCTCGCCGCGCTCCGCGAGAACCTGCGTGAGCAGCGCCTGTTCCGGCAGGAGCAGCTGCGGGAGATCACGGCCGCCGCGCCCGCCCGCGCCGAGGCCCTGCTCCAGCGGCAGGCCGCCTCGCAGGTCGAGGTCAGCGTCAAACTGGCGGCCTCCGCCCGGATGGTCCTCGCCGACGTCGAGGCGGCCCTCGCCCGCATGGACGACGGCAGCTACGGTCACTGCCACCTGTGCCGGCGCCCGATCGCGCGGGAACGGCTGGAGATCGTGCCGCAGGCCCGCTACTGCGCGCGCTGCCAGCAGGTCAGGGAGGCCGGCCGGTGAGCACGACCCGCCGTCCCCGTGATCCGGCCGGCGCCGCCGTGCGCCACCGGCCGTGGCCGCTGTGCCGGCAGTGCTGCGGGGTCGCCCTCGACATGGGCAGCGCCCGTACCCGCGCGTGGATCAGCGGCCGGGGCCTGGTCCTGGACGTCCCCACGGTGACCTTCCCCGGCGCCGGCGCGGTGTACCCGATCCAGCGCGGCGCCATCGTCGACACCCCGGGCACCGCCCGGATGCTGGACCGTCTGCTCGGCCACCGCCTGCCCCGCTTCACCCGCCCGCTGATCGTGGTGACCGCCCCCGTGCTGGACGGCGTCGCCTACCGCGCCGAGGCCCGTACGGCCGTGGAGGTGCTGCGGCCGCGCAGCGTGCTGACCGTTCCCGGCGCCCGGGCGGTCGCGCTGGGCGCGGGCGCGGACCTGTCCCGGCCGCTGCTCGTCATCGACATCGGCGCGCATCTCACGGAGGTGGTGCTGCTGTCGGACGGCGCCGTCGTCGACGCGCGCCGCACCGCGCTCGGCACCACCGACCTGGACACCGTTCCCTCGGTGCAGATCAGTGAGGCGGTGGCCGGCATGGTGACCGCGATGCTGCGGCAGGACCGTACGTCGCTCACCCTCGACGCGCTGCACCGGGGCCCGCTGCTGGCGGGCGGCGGCGCCCTGCGCCCGGAGATCACCTACCACCTCACCGGCCGGCTGCACGCACCCCTGAAGGCCGTGGCGGCGCCGCACACCGCCGCCGTCCGCGGCGCCGCCGCCCTCCTCCACGCCGCTCACACCCACCCGTCGCTCACCGCCCCCGTCCCACCCGCACGCCCCCACTGACCGCACCCCCGTCCCCCCCACCACGGGCCGACGAACGGAGGACAGCCATCACGCCGTGGCGACTGCGGCGCAACCCGCTGCGCCGCCGCACCGACCTGTTCCGGGCCTGGCTCGGCCTCGTCCTGCTGCCGACGGTCCTGGCCGCCGCGCCCGCCGCCGCGTACCTCGCGGCCGACGCCGCTCACCGCCACTACACCGACACCGCCGAACGGCACACACAGACCCGGCGGCACACCACCGCCGTCCTCGTCCACGACGCCCCGCGCCATCCCGAGCCGGGCTCGGCCGAGGAGAGGAACACCCGCTACCCGACCGAGGTCCGCTTCACGGACGTCGGCGGACGGACCCGCAACGCGACCACGGACGTCCCGCCCGGCCTGCGGGCGGGCAGCACCGTCCACGTCTGGGCCGACGCACACGGCGGCATCCACGGCCCGCCGCTGACCCCTGATCAGGTCCGCAGCCGCACCATGGGATGGGCGATCCTCGCCGCCCTGTCCGTCATCGGCCTCGGCTCCGCCGCCTACGCGACCGTCGCCCTCGCCCTGCACCGCCGCAACATCGCCGCCTGGGCCACGGCCTGGTCCGGGACGGCGCCACGCTGGACGACACCGCAGTGACGCGCGAGGACCGGGGACGGGCGAGGCGAGCCCGGGTGCGAGACTGGGCCCATGTTCGTCCAGCTTCTCGCGGCCACCGGTGTACTCGCCGTCCTCACCATGGTTCCGGGGCCGGACATGGCGGTGGTGACCAAGCGCGCCCTCGCGTCCGGATGGCGTGACGGCCTGCGCACGGTCGGGGGCATCACGGCGGGACTGCTCATCTGGGGCGTGCTCACCGTGGCCGGCCTGGCCGCCGTCCTGGCGGCGTCCGCCACGGCCTACACGGTCGTCAAGCTCGCCGGCGCCGTCTACCTCGGCGTCCTGGGTGTCCAGGCGCTGCTGCACAGCCGGCGCGGCCGCCCGGAGGTCCCGGCGGCGAGCGCCCCCTCCCCGTCCGGCAACCCGTGGCGCACCGGGCTGGTCGGCAACCTGTTCAATCCGAAGATCGCGGTCTTCTACACCGGCCTGCTGCCCACGCTCGCGCCGTCCGGCCTCTCGCCGCACCTCGGGATGACTCTGCTGATCCTCGTCCACGCGGCCCTGACCCTGGTCTGGCTCGGCGGCTACGTCCTGGTCCTGGCCAAGGCCCGCGCCTTCTTCGAGAAGCCCGCCGTGCGCCGCACCATGGACCGCGTCACAGGGGCCGTGCTGATCGGGTTCGGCGTCAAGGTCGCCACCTCCCAGCCCTGAGCCCGGACCCGGAGGCGCGGTCGTACGGGGACGCCCTCGCGTTCACCGCCCCACCGCCCCACCGCCCCACCGCGTCAAGCCGGATGCCGCGATCCTGACGGCCCGCTGACGTTTTCTTGGCGCGGCGCTGGCATCGAGGGTGGGGGGAAGACTGCCGGGAACCGGCAATGCGCGGGGCGGTCGTGGCTGGGCATCATGGCGGTGGGGAGCACTACGGGGGCCTCCGGTGCCGGGTCCCGGCAGGGGCCGGGCCGGTCCGGAGGCCCGTACGGGGGAGAGGGGGAACCACGATCGCGGCCCCGCGGCCGCCGGCACGCTCGGTGCAGCGCGCCCACCCGCCTTCTCTTCCGTACCGTCAAGGACGTACACCATGGATGTCATCGGCGCGCTCGCCGCTGCCTGCCTGATCCTCGTTCTGCTCGCGCTGTTCCTCTTCTCCCGGCTGTACCGCAAGGTGGACCAGGGAAGGGCGCTGATCGTCTCCAGGACGCGGAAGGTCGACGTGTCCTTCACCGGGCAGGTCGTGCTGCCCGTGCTGCACAGGGCCGAGGTGATGGACATCTCGGTGAAGACCATCGAGATCAGCCGCTCCGGGCGGGACGGGCTGATCTGCCGGGACAACATCCGCGCCGACATCCGCATCTCGTTCTTCGTGAAGGTCAACAAGACCGTCGAGGACGTCATCAAGGTCGCGCAGTCCGTCGGCACCGAGCGTGCCAGCCACCAGGACACGCTCCAGACGCTGTTCCACGCGAAGTTCTCCGAGGCGCTGAAGACCGTCGGCAAGCAGATGGACTTCACCGACCTGTACACCAAGCGTGAGGAACTCCGCTTCCACATCATCGAGTTGATCGGCGTCGACCTCAACGGCTACCACCTGGAGGACGCGGCGATCGACTACCTGGAGCAGACGCCGCTCTCCCAGCTCGACCCGGCCAACGTCCTCGACGCGCAGGGCATCCGCAAGATCACCGAGCTGACGGCGGTCGAGCACGTGCGCACCAACGAGGCGCAGCGCAACGAGGAGAAGGAGATCACCCGGCAGAACGTCGACGCACGCGAGGCCATCCTGGAGCTGGAGCGCCGGCAGGCGGACGCCGAGATCAAGCAGCGGCGGGAGATCGAGACCTCCCGGGCCCGCGAGGAGGCCGAGACGGCCCGTGTGGTGGAGGAGGAGCGGCTGCGCTCGCAGAGCGCCTTCCTGCGCACCGAGGAGCAGCTCGGGGTGCAGCGCGAGAACCAGGCCCGTGAGGTCGCCGTCGCCGCGAAGAACCGCGAGCGGGTCATCGCCGTGGAGAACGAGCGCATCGAGAAGGACCGGCTGCTGGAGGTCATCGCCCGGGAGCGGGAGACGCAGCTGACGAAGATCTCCGCCGACAAGGAGGTGGAGGCGGAGAAGCGGGAGATCGCCGAGGTCGTGCGCGAGCGGGTGGCCGTGGACCGTACGGTCGCCGAGCAGGAGGAGTCCATCAAGAAGCTGCGCGCCGTGGAGCAGGCGGAGCGCGAGCGGCAGGCCGTGATCATCGCCGCCGAGGCCGAGGCGCAGGAGAAGCTGGTCAAGGACATCAAGGCCGCCGAGGCAGCCGAGCAGGCGGCCACCCACCGCGCCGCCGAGGAACTCACCCTCGCCGAGGCCCGGTTGAAGACCGCCGACCTCGACGCGCGGGCCAGGCTGCGGCTGGCCGAGGGCGTCCAGGCGGAGGCCGCCGCCGAGGGGCTGGCCGCCGTGCAGGTCCGCGACAAGGAGGCCGAGGTCATCGAGAAGGCCGGCCGTGCGGAGGCCGAGGCGACTCAGGCCCGGCTGCGGGCCGAGGCCGAGGGGGCCCAGGCCAAGGCGCTCGCCGAGGCCACCGCGATCGGCGAGAAGCTGAAGGCGGAGGCGGCCGGCCTGACCGAGAAGGCGGCGGCGATGGCCGCCCTGGACGAGGCCTCGCGCGGGCACGAGGAGTACCGGCTGCGGCTCCAGGCCGAGAAGGAGATCCGCCTCGCCGGTCTGGAGGTGCAGCGCCAGGTGGCCGAGGCGCAGGCGACCGTCCTGGCGACCGGGCTGGAGAACGCCGACATCGACATCGTCGGTGGCGAGTCGGTCTTCTTCGACCGGCTGGTCTCCGCGATCTCGCTGGGCAAGGGCGTCGACGGGTTCGTCGAGCACTCCGGCACCGCGCAGGCCCTCGCGGGGCCCTACCTGGACGGCTCGGCGAGCCTCACCGACGACCTGAGCCGGATCCTCGGCTCGGTCTCCACGGCCGATGTGCGCGACCTGACGGTCTCGGCGCTGCTGATGAAGCTGATGAAGTCGGGCGGCGCGAACGCCGGGCAGTTCCGGCAGCTCCTGGAGCGCGCGGCCGAGCTGGGCCTGGCCGACACCCCGCTGACCGCGCTCACCACCGCCAACGGCACCGCCAGGGTCTGACGGCCGAGGGCCGCCGGAGCTGCCGAACAGGGGACGGCAACTCCGGCACCCGGGCTGCGGCGCGCAGGCTGCGGGGTCCGGGCTCCGGCATCCAGGCTGCGGGGCCCGACCCCTCGGCTCCGGGTTCTTGGTCCGGGCCGTCGGTCGGATCCGGGGCCGGGCTTTGGGTCGGGTTTCCGGGTCGGGTCGTGGGTCTGGGCCTCGGGTTCTCGGCTCGGGGTTCTTGGCGCGGGCCTTGGGTCGGATCCCGGGCCGGGCCTTCGGTCGGGCTTCCGGGCTCGGTCGTCGGCCCTGGCCCCCCCTCGGCCAGCCCCGGCCCCTGGACTCCGGGCTCTCAGCCCGGACCGTCGGCCGGACCCCGGCCCTGGGCTTCGGCCGGACCTCGCCCGGACCGTCGGCCGGGTCCCGGGCCTGGCCTTCGGTCAGGCCTCCGGGTCGGGGCGTCGGCTCCGAGGCTTCCGCCCCGGGCTCGCGGCCGCAGGCCCTCACCTCCTTTCGAAGGGACGCATCATCCATGGCAACCGCCCTGGAGACGGGTTCGTACGACGCGGTGGACAGCGGTACGTACGAGGTGCTGCGCGACCGGCTCACCGCTCAGGCCGCCGACCTCGCGCGCGGCGCCGAGGCGCTGAACGCCCGCAGGGCCGGGGAGTTCGGCGCCACCCGGCTCGACCTCACCGGCACCGGCCGGCTGCGCACCGAGCACCCGAGCGTGCCCGGGGACGTCGTCGCCGTCGGCGACCGGCTGCTGTTCGGCTGCCACAGCGCGGGCCCGGCGGCCGGCGGCCGGCCCGAACCGGAGGTCGGCGACGTCCTCGCGCTGTACGACCGAGACCTGAACCGGCTGCCCGAGGACGCCGTCCCCGGCCTGCTCGACGACCCGTCGTTCGTACGGGAGTTCGCGGCCCTGCACCGCTACTACCGGCAGGCCCGCCTGCTGCGCCTGCACCGCGTGGAGGGACGGCTGCTGGCCGTCTTCCGCACCGGGGAGAAGGCCGACGACATCCGGGCGCTGCGCTGGGACCTGACCGGCGACGGGCGGTCCGCCGTCTTCGTGGACGCGCGCGGCGAACGCGACCACGCGCTGCCGCCCGTCCACGACTTCGTGTGGACCGAGGCCACCCGGGAGGACCACGTCCTGGGCCGGCACCCGCACGTCCGGGTGCGCGGTGAGCTGTACGTCTCCACCGTCGGCGGCGCCCTCACGATCAAGACGGAGGACGACACCGAGACCGGCGAGGGCATCCACAGCGAGCCGGTCGAGGAGCCGTTGCAGGCGCTCGCCGACGCCGTCGTCGCGCACGCGCGGGTGGGCGCGCTGATCCTGCTGCGGATCCGCCCGTACAAGGAGGACGCCGACCGCTACCTGGTGTTCAACACGCTCACCAGGGCGGTGGTCCGCCTCGACGGCATCGGGCAGGGCTGCCGCCGCCTCCCCGAGGACCAGGGCATCGTCTTCGCGGGCGGCTACTGCCTGGCCACCGGGGCGCACAAGACGTACGAACTCGACGTCGCGGGCCTGGAGTTCGAGCGCGAGGTGCGCTCGCCTTACGGCGAGGACGTCCTGTACGCCTTCCACGCGCGCGGCCGGTCACGCGCCCTGCTGCTGTCCTACAACACCATCCGCGAGGAGGTCGCGAACCCGCTGACCTGCCACGGCTGGGCCCTGTTCGACGACGGCGCGCTGCTGGCGCTGCGCGCCGATGCGGCGGGCGCGGCCGGGGAGCCCGCCCGCGTCCACCCGGTCCAGTTGTGGACCTCCCCGTACGTCTCCGACACCCACGCCGCCGCCGGCGCGGGCACCGGTCCGCTGGCCCGGGTCGGCAACGCCGACCTGGTGCGCGGCATCTCCGACTGCCTGTCGATCAGCCGCGCGGTCGCCGAGACGACGCCGACGGTGGAGGTGTACGAGGCGCTGGCCGCCGCGTGCGTGCGCGCCGCCGACACCCACCACTGGCTGGGCGAGGCCGAGCTGGGGGACCTGCGGACCCCGCTGGAGGCCGTACGGGCGACGGCGGAGCAGGTGCTCGCCGAGTTCAGGACCGTGCAGGACCTGACCCGAAGGGCCGCCGAGGCGCTGGAGGAGGCCGCGGAGCGGCTCGCGGCGGTGGTGCGCCGGCTGCGCGGTGAGGCTCCGCGCGGGGCCGCCGCCTGGGTGGGCGGACTGACCGAACTGCGGCAGGCCCAGGGGCACCTGCTGACCCTGAAGGAGATGCGGTACGCCGACACCGCCCGCATCGACGAGATCGCCGCCCGGGCCGAGACGGACCTCGCCGCGTTCGGCAGGCGTGCCGTCGCCCATCTGGCCCGCGAGGACGCCTTCGCCGAGCACCACCGGGACGTCGAACGGCTCGTCGCGGACGCCGAGTCCATCGCGAGCGCGGCCGAGGCCGGGCCGGTCGGAGCCCGCCTCGACGAACTGACCGAGGCGCTGCGCACGGTCACCGAGGTCGTCACCGGGCTCGACATCGCCGACGCCACCGTGCGCACCGGCGTCCTGGAACGGATCGCCGAGGTACTGGGCGGCGTCAACCGCGCCCGCGCCCTGCTCGACGCCCGCCGCCGCGAGCTGGGCGAACGGGAGGGGCGCGCCGAGTTCGCCGCGGAGTTCGCGCTGCTCGGGCAGGCGGTGACCGGCGCGCTCGCCGCCGCCGACACCCCCGAGGCGTGCGACGAGCAGCTCGCGGGCGCGCTGGTCAGGCTGGAGAACCTGGAGTCGAGGTTCGCGGAGTTCGACGACTTCCTCGGCGAGCTGGCCGCCCGGCGCACCGAGGTCCACGACGCCTTCTCCGCCCGCAGGCAGGCCCTCCTGGACGCCCGCGCCCGACGCGCCGAGCAGCTGGCCGGCGCCGCCGCCCGGATCCTTCTGACGGTCGCCCGGCGGGCGGCCACGCTCGCGGACGCCGAGGCCGTCAGCACCTACTTCGCCTCCGATCCGATGGTCGCCAAGGTCCGGCGCAGCGCCGAGGAGCTGCGCGGACTCGGCGACCCGGTGCGGGCCGAGGAGCTGGACGGCCGGCTGAAGGCCGCCCGGCAGGAGGCGGCCCGCGCGCTGCGCGACCGCACCGACCTGTACGCCGACGGCGGGCGCACCATCCGCCTCGGCGCCCACCGTTTCGCGGTCACCACCCAGCCCCTGGACCTCACCCTGGTCCCGGACGGCGACGGCCTCGCCTTCGCGCTGACCGGCACCGACTACCGCCGTCCGGTCACCGACCCGGACTTCCTCGCGACCCGCGCCCACTGGGACCGGCAGCTGCCCTCGGAGTCCCCCGACGTGTACCGCGCCGAGCACCTGGCCGCCCGGCTGCTGCGCGAGCACGGCCCGGCCGCCCTGGCGGCGGCCGACGACCTGCCCGCCCTGGTGCGCGGCGCGGCCGCTCAGGCGTACGACGAGGGCTACGAGCGCGGGGTCCACGACCACGACGCCACCGTGATCCTCACCGTCCTGCTGCCCCTGTACGAGCGGGCCGGCGTGCTCCGTCACGAGCCCGCCGCACGCGCCGCCGCCCAGCTCTTCTGGTCCCACGGCATCACGCCCACCGCCCGCAGCACCTGGACCCGACGGGCGGTCTCCCTGGCCCGGGCCCGTGACACCTTCGGGCCGGCGGCCGCGACGGCGGTGGCCGAGCTGGAGGCGGAGCTGTCGGGGGCGATCGGGCAGTGGTGGGCCACCGCCGGCGGCGACCTGCCGACGGCGATGGAGGCCGACGCACCGGCGGAGGCACCGGCGGAGGCCGGCGCACCGGCGGGAGCCGAGGAGCTCGCGGCGGCCGCGGCGGCGTATCTCTTCGAGGAGCTGACGACCGGGCCCGAGGGGTTCGTCATCAGTGCCGGCGCCCGCACGCTGCTCGACAAGTTCCGCCGTACGGTGGGCGGTTCGGCGTACGAGGAGGATCTGGCCGCGCTCGACGAGCTCGCCGCGCGCCGGCAGCTGGCCGGGGCGTGGCTGACCGCCTACGCCGACGCCACCGGCGCGGACGTCACCGCGGGCGACCTGGCCGAGGCGGTGGCCGCGGAGCTCTGCCCCGGCCTGACCCGCCGTGAGTCCGACGTCCCGGTGGTGACCGTGGCCGAGGGGCTGCTGGGCAGCCACCCGCGCCTCACCGGCCGCACCCTGGTGCTCCGCGTCGACGAGTTCCTGGCCCGGACGAAGCGGTTCGCGGAGCGCGACGTACCCGCCTTCCGCGCCCACCAGCGGCGCCGTACCGCCCTGGTGGCCGCCGAACGCGCGCGGCTGCGCCTGGACGAGCATCGCCCGCGCTCCATGGCGGCCTTCGTCCGCAACCGGCTGATCGACGAGGTCTACCTCCCGCTGGTCGGCGACAGCCTGGCCCGCCAGCTCGGCACGGCGGGAGAGGGCAGGCGCACCGACACCGGAGGCCTGCTGCTGCTCGTCTCGCCGCCCGGCTACGGCAAGACGACGCTGATGGAGTACGTCGCCGACCGCCTCGGTCTGATGATGGTGCGGGTCAGCGGACCGGCCCTGGGTCACGTCGTCACCTCGCTCGACCCGGCCGAGGCGCCGAACGCCACCGCCCGCCAGGAGGTGGAGAAGATCAACTTCGCGCTGGCGGCGGGCAACAACACCCTCCTGCACCTGGACGACATCCAGCACACCTCGCCGGAGCTGCTCCAGAAGTTCATCCCGCTGTGCGACGCCACCCGGCGCGTGGACGGCGTGTGGGACGGCGAGCCGCGCACCTACGACCTGCGCGGCAAGCGCTTCGCGGTCTGCATGACCGGCAACCCCTACACCGAGTCCGGGGACCGCTTCCGCGTACCCGACATGCTCGCCAACCGCGCCGACGTGTGGAACCTCGGCGACGTCCTCACCGGCAAGGAGGACGTCTTCGCGCTCAGCTTCCTGGAGAACGCGCTCACCGCGAACCCGGTCCTCGCCCCGCTGGCCGGGCGCGACCGCGCCGACCTGGACCTGCTGCTCCGCCTGGCGGACGGCGACCCCACGGCCCGCGCGGACCGCCTCACCCACCCCTACGCCCCCGCCGAGCTGGACCAGGTCGTCTCCGTGCTGCGTCATCTGCTCACCGCGCGCGAGACGGTCCTCACGGTCAACGCCGCCTACATCGCCTCCGCCGCCCGGTCCGACGCCACGCGCACCGAGCCGCCGTTCCGGCTCCAGGGGTCCTACCGCACCCTGAACAAGATCGCCCAGCGGATCCGGCCGGTCATGAACGACGCCGAGCTCGCCGCCGTGCTCGACGACCACTTCACCGCGGAGGCCCAGACCCTGAGCGGCGGAGCCGAGGCCAACCTCCTGAAACTGGCCGAGCTGCGCGGCACCCTCACCCCCGACCGGGCCCGGCGCTGGACCGAGGTGAAGGCCGCCCACGTCCGCGCCCGGGACCTCGGCGGCCCCGCCGAGGAGCCCCTGACCCGCGCGACCGCCGCCCTGGCGCTGCTCGCCGACCGCATGGCGGCCATCGAGTCCGCCCTCACGGCCGCCGTCGCCCACCGGACGGGGCGCGCGCCCGACCCGAGGGAGAAGTCCGCGTCCGACCCGAGGGAGGAGTGGTGATGGCGGCGGTGACCGCGATGACGCCCTTCCTGGTCCCCCTCACGGCCGCGGCGCTGATCGTGGCCGTCTGCACCCGTGTGCTGATACGCCGGGACCGCCGGTGTGCACGGGCGTACACCGGCGGTCCGGGGGGTTCGGCGGGCCCGGGGTATCCGGGGAAGGCGGGGAAGGCGGGGAATCCAGGGAGTCCGAGGGGCCGACGGGGCCCGGGCGGGGTCCGTCAGGACGGCTGCGCGGCGAGGAGCGGGCGCAGTGCCCCGCCGCGCAGCCGCTGAACCAGGGGCGT
Organism: Streptomyces sp. NPDC006393; assembly: GCF_040628575.1. Lineage (NCBI taxonomy): Bacteria > Bacillati > Actinomycetota > Actinomycetes > Kitasatosporales > Streptomycetaceae > Streptomyces > Streptomyces sp. NPDC006393. Next base: position 6,517 of record NZ_JBEXZD010000064.1, on the reverse strand, counting down.
GCAGAACCGGAAGGCCAGCAGGACGACGATCAGCGAGACGACGCTGCCCACGAAGGCGCCCGCGGCGACGTCGTGCGGGTAATGAGCGCCGACGTACACCCGCGAGGCGCCCATCGCCACGGCCGCCAGCAGGGCGATGGAGCCGAGCCACCGGCTGACGATCAGCAGCGCGATCGCGAACGCGAAGGCGACCGTGGTGTGGTTGCTGGGGAAGGCGTAGTCGTCCACCGGAGGACAGGCCTCGATGAGGAAGTCGTGAGGGAGGGCCCGGCAGGGGCGCGGCTCCTGGAAGACGTCCTTGATCCCGCTGTTGACCGCGTAGGCGACGACCACGGCGAACGGCGTCGCCAGCACGGCGGCCATGACCGAGTTGCCCTGCCGCCGGGCGCCCCACCAGGCGGCGAGCAGGAGGACCACGAACACTCCCATGCCTACGGAGGAGTAGGCCTCCGCCGTTCCGTTCAGCCAGTGCGTGTGGCGGGCGAAGTCGGTGACGTCGGTGTAGAGGCCGCCGTCGATGGCCGCGCCGTCGAGCGCCAGGGCGGTCGGGGAGGAAGTCGTCATCAGGTGGATCTCCGGGCCGGTTGCTCCGTGCGGACGAGCGCTTGGACGAACGCTCGGCGACGCAGAGGTGGAATCCTCGTGACGTCGGATTGTCCGATGGGTGAACGTCTACAGATGGGTAGACGTTAGCAGCCGGAGATCGGGTTGCTTAGCGGGCTTCGGGTAAGGGGGCCTGCCTCAGTAGTAGTGGCGCATGATGTCGGTGGCCCAGGCGGGCTGGGTGGTGGGGCCGTCCTGGGGGCCGAACTCGGACATGTAGGGCTTGATGTCGAGCACGGGGGTGCCGTCGACCGCGTCCAGGCCGCGCACGTGCACGTCCAGGCCGTCCACCGTGAGCAGGCGGCAGCGGGAGACGCCGATGCGGTTGGGCCGGTTCTTGCCGCGCTGGGCGAAGATGCCGACCAACGGCCAGTCGGTGTTGCCCCGCGGATGGCGGGCACCGGTCTCGATCCGCTCCGCCGGGACCCGGTCGAAGTGGTAGACGACCTCCAGGTGGGAGAAGCCGTCCAGGCCGGCCAGCGCCTCCGGGCCGAAGCGGTCCGCGTCCAGGCGGATCACTGCCTCCACGGCGCCCCAGTCGTCGTCGCGGACCTCCTTTCGCCCGCCGATCACACGGCCCACCGGATGCGAGACCACCCCGGCCGGGGAGCCGTCCTCGGTGTTCTCGAGGTTCGCGGCGTTCTTCGTGTTCTCCGGGTTCTCGAGGTTCTCTGACTCCTGGGAGTTCTCGGACATCTGTCGTGCCTTTCGTCGGGTCGGTTCGGGTCGACAAAGATCCCGGCCCGGTTCACCGGGCGAGCTGACCGGCCTTGGCCTGGACGTGGGCGACGTAGCGGATGGTGAAGACCATCGGGACCACGAAGCCGGCGATCTGGATGACGACGGCGGAGACCGAGTGGCCGTGCCCGGCGTGCGCGACGAAGGCGAGTACGAGGGCGGTCAGGGCGAACGCGGCGGTCCACACGGCGGTGATGACGACGTTGGTCCGGATGAACGGCTTCAGCCCCCAGACCTCGCGCGGGGTGGTGCGCTTGGCGATGCCCAGCGTGAACGGCCGCCCGACGGCCAGCGAGATTCCGGCTATGACCGCCAGCGTGCCCGAGGAGAGGGCGGCGGAGTAGTCGTGCACGCCCGAGTGGGGGTCGGCGAAGGCGACCACGGCCAGGACGGCGAAGAAGACCGCCGAGCCCAGTTCGATGATCAGCGCGTCGAGGCCGACGCCGGCCCGTACCTGCTGACCGATCACCGCCACCGCGACCACCAGGGCGGCCAGCGCGGCCCACTGCCAGCTTCCGGAGGGCAGCACGGCGAAGACGATCCACGGGAGGAAGGTGCGCAGGTACGACATGAGGTCTCCGTTTCGGCGTTTCTCGCCGGGCTCTGATCTGACATGTCGAAAGTAGAACGTCGGCTAGTGACATGTCAATACTGGAATGTACAGTGAGGGCATGAGCCTTCGACACGCGCTGCTCGGCCTGCTCTCGGAGCGCCCCGCCAGCGGCTACGACCTGCTGAAACTGTTCGAGACGTCGCTGGCCAACGTCTGGCCGGCCACCCAGAGCCAGATCTACACGGAGCTGACCAAGCTGGCGGACACCGGACTGATCGCGGTGACGGCCGAGGGGCCGCGGGGCCGCAAGGAGTACGCCCTCACCGACGAGGGGATGGCCGAGCTGCGGCACTGGCTGACCGAAACCACGCCGCAGCGCGCCGTGCGCAGCGACATGATGCTGCGGGTGTTCTTCCTCGGCGTCCTGTCGCCGGAGCAGGCGCGGGGCTATCTGATCGAGCTGGTCGACCTGTCCGACCAGGCGTGCGAGGACCTGCGCGGCCTGATGGACTCCATCGACTGGGAGGACGGCAATCTGTCGGTCTACGGCCGGATGGTCCTGGAGTACGGCCTGAGGTTCAACGCGATGCGCCGCGAATGGGCCCAGTGGGCGTCCGGCCTGATCGAGTAGGGGCGGTCGCGGGTAAGAAGTGTCGTGGCAGCAGGTGTTCAGCAGGTGCCTCTTCGCCGGGCGCGCCGGAGAAGAGATCATGGAGTGGGTGAGCCAGTGTCAACGCCGCCGCAGCGATCCGACGCGAGTGAGGCGGCCTACCGCCGCTATCTGAGTGCCGTGATGCTGCACGGCCAGGCGAGCGCCAGGGCCTGCGGGCTCGGCGCGACCGACCTGTACGCGCTGAACATCCTGCGGCTGTCCGGGCCGCTGTCCCCGGGCGGGCTGGGCGCCCGCGCGGGCCTGACGACCGGGCCGACCACCCGCCTGGTCGACCGGCTGGAGCGGGCGGGCTACGTCCGCCGCGTCCCCGACGGCAGGGACAGGCGCAAGGTCATCGTCGAGCCGGTCGCCACGCCCGCCGACCTCGACCACGTGACGGCCCCCGCACGGCAGCGGATCGGCCGGATCCTGGACGGCTACACATCCGAGCAGCTCGACATCCTCTTCGACTACTTCGACCGCGCCGCCCAGGCCTACCGGGAGGCCGCCGAGCAGCTCACGGCGGCCCACGCGGGCGCCGACGACTGAACCGGCCGGTCCACCCCGGCGCAGCGCACGACTGGTCCGTCCGGCGGAGGTGTAGTCCGTCCGGTGGAGGTGCGGGCCCGCTCACGCGGACGGGCGCCGCGCGGGGGAAGCCTGCCGACAGAGGCGGCGGTCGGTCGGAGGCGGCCGGTCGGCGGCGGGCGGCAGGCGGGAGGCGGGCGGAGATGCGGCGGGTGCGGCGTGGTGCGCGGGCCGCGGCGGCCGGGGAGTACCTGCGCGGTGCGCTGTGGGTGCTGCCGGGGACGGCCGCCGCGCTGGCCCTGCTGGCGGGGAGCCTGCTGTCGGAGGTGCGGATCCCGCCGGAGTCGGTCTGGTACCCGCTCGCCTTCCCCGGAACCGCGGACGACGCCCGCCAGGTGCTGATCACGATCGCCTCCACCATCGTGACCGTGATCGCGCTGGTCCTGGGCCTGACGATCGTCACGCTCCAGCTGGCCTCGACCCAGTTCTCCCCCCGGCTGCTGCGCAACTTCCTGCGCGACCGCCCCAACCAGGTGGTGCTCGCCACCTTCGTCGCCACGTTCGCCTACAGCACCGCCGGCCTCTACACCGTCCGCGCCACCGCGGGCGCGGACGTCCCCCGGCTCGCCGTCTCCGGGTCGATCGCGCTGGCCTTCCTCAGCCTCGGGATGCTGGTCTTCTTCATCCACCACATCGTGCACTCGATCAAGATCGACACGATCGTGAACTCGGTCGTGGAGGCGGCCGTCCGCACCGCACGGGACTACACGCCGAAGTCCCCCGGGGTCGACCGCACCGGCCCCGTCCCGCCGCCCGAGGCGCTCGCACTGCCCGCCCGGCGCTCCGGCTACGTCCAGACGGTCCTGCCCGGACCGCTCCTGCGGACCGCGGCGGGCCAGGACGCCGTGGTGGTCGTCGTCCCCAGGGTCGGCGACCACGTCGTGGCCGGTACGGCGCCCCTGGCGCTGGCCTGGTCGCGCCGGGGCGGCCCGCCGGGGAACGCCCCCGCGCTGGCCCGTGCCCTCCACCACGCCGTGCAGATCGGCCCGGAGCGCACCCTGCAGCAGGACGTGATGTTCGGCATCCGCCAGCTCGTCGACATCGCGCTGCGGGCCCTGTCGCCCGCGGTCAACGACCCCTACACCGGCGTCCAGGTGCTCGACCGGCTCTCCGCGCTCCTCGCCATGCTCGGCGGGCGCACGCTCGGCGACGACGTCCGGGCCGACCGGACCGGCGTGGTCAGGGTGGCCGCCGCCGGTCCCGCGTTCGCCGACTGCCTCGACCTCGCCTGCGGCCAGATCCGCCGCTACGGCGCCGCCGAACCCGCCGTGTGCCTGGCCCTGCTGCGCCTGCTGGCCACGGCCGCCGCGTCGGTCACCGACACCCGCCGCCGGGCCGCCGTGGCCGACCAGGCCCGGCTCGTCCTGGCCGACGCGGAGTCCCGGATCGCCCGGCCCGCCGACCGTGCCGCCGTACGCGAACTGGGCGCCCGTCTCCTGACGACGACGGCCGCCGCGCCGCCGCCCGCCGGGCCGCACCCGGGCCGCGAGGACGGCCGCCGTGCCTGAGCTGCCGGACGTCGAGGGGTTCCGGGAGGTGCTCGCGTCCTGCGCGCAGGGGCGCGTCGTCCGGCGCGTCGAGGTGCGCGACACGGGCGTGCTGCACGGGTTCGGCGCGCGGCGACTGCGCGAGGCACTGGAGGGCCGGCGGTTCACCGAGCCGGAGCGGCACGGCAAGTGGCTGCTGGCCCGCACCGGCGGCGGCCCCACCCTCATGCTGCACTTCGGCATGACCGGCCGGCTGGTGTGCTGCCGTCCCGAGGACCCGGCCGAGGCCCACGACCGCGTGCTGTTCACCGTGACCGGCGGCCGTCAGCTGCGCTACCGCGACCAGCGGAAACTCCAGGGCCTGTGGCTGGCCCGCGACGACGCCGAGGTGGCCCGGCGGCTGGAGCGCCAGGGCCCCGACGCGATGACGGTCGGCCGCGCGGAGTTCGAGGCGGCGCTTTCCTCCCGCCGCGGACGTCTCAAGTCCGCCCTCACCGACCAGTCCGTCCTCGCCGGGCTCGGCAATCTGCTCGCCGACGAGATCCTGTGGCGCGCCGGGCTGCGCCCCGACACCCCGGCCCACGACCTCACCGAGGCCGACCGCCGGCGCCTGTACACCCAGATGCGCCGCACCCTGCGCTCCACGGTCGCCGCCGGCTGCGTCCCGCCGCGCGACTCGTGGCTCACCGGCCGCCGCGACGACCCCGACCCGGTCTGCCCCCGCTGCGGCACCCACCTGCGCCGATCCCGCGTCGCGGGCCGGGGCACGGTGTGGTGCCCGCGGTGCCAGCCGGGCGGAACCTGAGTTCGCCCAGGTGCCGGTCTCAGGTGCTGACAGGTGCTGTTCTCGGGTGCCTGGAGCAGCCCGGCCAGGGGTACGGTCCTCGCGCCTTCCGCCTGTGCCTGCCGCTGCCTGTGCTCACCGCTACCTGTGCAGTCCGCCGCTCGTCCCGCCGTTCCCGGCCACGTTGCCCGTGCCACTGGGGTCGCCGCCCGTCGCGGCGCTGCCCGCCGTCGCGGCGCTGCCCGCCGTCGCGGCGCTGCCCGCCGTCGCGGCGCTTTCCGTCACACGGCTGCCGACGCCGGTTCCGCCCACGGCGGCGACACCGCCGGTACCGGCAGCACCGCCGACCGTACCGGCCGTACTGCCGGCACTGCCGGGCCCGCCCGGTGCGGGCGTCGTCCGGGCCAGCTGCTCGGAGCAGTACGCGGCGACCTTGTCCTTCCCGCCTGCGGCCGTGACGAGCTGCTTCCAGGCCGTCGCGTCCAGCGCCCTGCCACGGTCCTCGACGTTCTCGTAGGCGCGGCAGTGGGCCTCGGTGTCCTGGGCGGGGGCCGGGCCGTCCGTCGGACCGGCGCCGCCGGAGGACGCCGACGAGGTCCGCCCGTCCGGCCGGACGGGAGGGACGGCCGACGGCTGGGCGGCCGACGGTCGGGCGGCCGACGACGGGGCGGCCGACGGCCGGCCGGTGCCCGGGCCGTCCCCGGCACCGTGCGTGGACGAGCCGGCCGAACCGATGGCCGCGACCGCGACCCCGCCCAGCGTGAGGCTGGCGAACACCACGCCGAACGTCGTCTTCAGGGAGCGCCCGGCACGCCGCTGCGCGGGCTGCCGCCAGTCGTCCCGGCGCCGGGTGCGGGCCCGGTGCGCGCCCGCGTCGCGGGCGGCCCGGAAGGCGGCCACGGCCCGCTGCTCGGCCTCGGGGTCGAGCTGTGCGCCGCCGCGGATGGCGGCGGCCAGCGCCGTCTCGAGCGCGGCGGTGTCCTGCTCGCCCCGCGGGCCGGACACGGCGCCGCCAGGGTGCGTACGCCGACGGTACCGACCTCCGTCGCCGCTCATCCGTTCACCCATGTCCGTGTCCGCTCCAGTCCGGCGGGTCCGATCCGTCCGGCGTG
>NZ_JBEXZD010000063.1:0-45129 GCF_040628575.1 Streptomyces sp. NPDC006393 | reverse complement strand
CTCGAGGAGGTCGGTCGCCTCCTCGATGCGGCGTTGACACGGGACACGGTCACCCGCCTCGTCTGCCCCTCCTGCGGCTCCCTCCACGTGGCGCAAGTCCTCGGCGACAACGGCGGGATCTCGTACGTGTGCACGGCCTGCGGCCACAGCTGGAGCTGATCGATGGGTGCACACAGGCGAAAGTGCGACTGGTGCGGCAGCGGTACGCCGATCGTCCGTGACATGGAGCCGATCAACCCCGACTACCAGTACTGGTGCGAGGAGTGCGCGCGGGCGCTGATCATAAAGGGCGACCCGATCGAGACGTACCGCGAACTGGAGGGGGAGCCGATCTACGGCCGCCTCCTGGAGGAGCACTGCACCCTCAAGCGGTTCTACTCCTTCGTCACGGCGTGACCGGCAGGACCTGACCGTGGTGGCGTGGCACCGGCCGGGGGGCTCGCGCGGGGCCCCGGCCGGCTCGCGGGACCAACGGGCGTGAACAACGGTCATATCGGGCAGAGCGGAAACCGATTTGGTGAAGCACCCCCTGGACCGTGTAATGTTGGCGTCGCCGCCGGGGAAACCGGGAGGCACACAACAAGGGGCTATAGCTCAGTTGGTAGAGCGCCTGCATGGCATGCAGGAGGTCAGGAGTTCAATTCTCCTTAGCTCCACAGGGATCGAAGGCGGGTCATCCGAAAGGGTGGCCCGCCTTCGGCGTTCCCGGGGCGCGCGGCGAAGCGGCGGGCCACTCCTGGAAGGGTGACCCGCCGACGGTGTGCTCAGCGGCCCAGGGCGCGGCGACCGCGGCCCTGCGAGAGGACCGGCAGGTTGCGCGACGGGGCCTGCGAGCGGGTGTCCTCCTCGAGGCGCAGGGCCAGCGCCGGACAGCGGCGCACCGCGCGCAGCGCCTTGGCCTCCGCGTAGCGCGGCACCTGCGCCTGGGCGACGGTCGGGAAGCCGTCGGCACCCAGTTCGAACACCTCCGGGAGGATGTCCGCGCACAGGCCGTGCCCCCGGCACAGGGTCCAGTCGACGTAGATCTTCTGGCGGCTGGGACCGATCTCCTCGGCCGCGCCGCCGCCGGGGACGCCCGTCGGGACCCTGCCGTCCTCGAAGAGCGGCAGCACGCCCTCCACGGGCCGTCCGCAGCCGTTGCCGAGGACATGGGCGGCCAGGTCGTCCGTGAACGCCTTGATGGTGGACTCCAGGAACATCGCCGAGCCGTCCGGGTGCGAGCACGCGCCGCGCCGCTTGACGTTCTTGGCGACCTGCTTGAGCGCCTCCAGAGCGGCCGGTCCGCCGCCGTTGAGAATGTCCTCCATGCCGCGCGCGGCGGCCGGCAGCCCGAGGTAGCAGGGGCCGCACTGGCCGGCGCTCTCCTCGGCCAGCCACTTGGCCACCTGCAACGACTCGCCCAGCGGGCAGGTGTTCTGACTGATCGGCAGAATCGCCCCGGCGCCGAGCGAACCTCCCACCGCGTCCAGGGAGTTGCGCGAGACGATCGCCTCGTTGACGGTGGCCGCGTCGATCCACTTGCCGTGGTAGCCGCCGGTCAGCACGCCCTGCGGCACGGGCGGGGCACCGGCCAGCTGAAGGACGTAGCGCAGCGGCACGCCCGTGGGGACCTCGATCACCATAGGGCGGGCGACGGCGCCGGAGACCGTCAGCATGACGGTGCCCGGCTCGTCGTACAGGCCGGTGTTGCCGTAGCGCTCGGGTCCGATGCGAGCGGCGATGGCCATCTGCGCGAAGGTCTCGGCGTTGGACAGCAGGGTGGGCGCACCGCCGACGCCGGTCTGCGAGGCGCTCACCTTGCGGCCGGGCGGGATCGCCGGACCGCCGTCGATGGAGCGGATCAGCGACGCCGCCGCGCCCGTGACCATGCGCACCGGATTGCGCTGCACGCGCGCGCGGAGTGCCGATCTGCGGCCGTTGCTCAGGCCCCGTTCGGCCAGGGCGGCCTCCATGGAGCGCTGGGTGGACTCGCGGGTGACCCCCACCACGAGCGTGCGGGCACCGAGGGCCTCCGCGCACAGCAGGGCACCGTCCAGGATGAGGTGCGGAGCACGGTTGATGAGCACCGTGTCCTTGCGGCAGGCCGGCTCGTCCTCGCTGCCGTTGACGACGACGACCGGCCGTACGCCGCGGCGGATGGCCGACTCGGCGACCGACCGCAGCTTCTTGTGGAAGGGGAAGCCCGCGCCGCCGCGGCCCCTGAGGTTGATCGCCTCGGCGAGCTGCGCGAGCTGCTCGCCGCCCAGCGGTTCGAGCGGACCGTGCACCTTCAGGTGCATGGGCAGGTCGAGTCGTTCCACAAGGTCGAAGCCCGACGTGAGCTGCGGGAGTCCGACGACGCGGACCTCCGGGACGTCGGGCAGGGCCTCGTTCACCTATGGCCTCCGGAAGGGGTGTTCCAAGGTTCCCCCGAACCCGGCGCGTCGAAGGGGGCGCCGGGGTGTGTTTCAGTTGCGGGACCGCTCATGTACGTGTCGTTCGAGTTGTACGTGCCGTGGACCGGGTTCGTCTCACCGGTGTCGTACACATCACGTCCGCCGTAGCCGTTCGTGCCCGGATTGCCGTAGGGCGGGATGGTGTGTCCCGTGTCGTTCAGCGGGTCGTAGGCCGATGGAGGCGCCTCGCCGACGGGCGGCGGCGACGGGATCGGCCAGCTGCCCGAGGCGCCCGCCGTGCTCTCCATGCGCGGCATCGCCCCGGTGGCCTGCATGTCGAAGGGCAGGTCCATGCGCGCGGTCCGGTCGGCGGCGAAGGGCTGCCGCGGTGGCGCGACGGCCCGGTAGGCGGCCGCGAAGCCGGAGGTGTCCTCCTGGGCGGCGCCGGCCGCGGGGGCCTCGTAGAGCGGCGCGGAGGGGGCCGCGACACGCGGCAGGGAGCCGGTCGTGCCGGTGCGCGGGGGCCGCTCCGCCCGCGTGTTCTCGTAGCCCGGCAGTACGGACTCCGCCACCCTGGCCCGGCTGGAGTCGAGGTCGTCCAGCTCCGGCCGCTCACCGCCGCCGAGCAGCGTCACCAGCCGGTCGGCGACCTTGCGCTTGTACGGGCGCGGTGCCGCGCGCAGCGCCAGGGCCCCCATGACGCCGAGCAGGGACAGGCTGTAGAGGATCACGAAGATCGGCTTGGCCTGGCGGCCGGCGTACAGGCCGTGGACCAGCGCCGCGCACCAGGCCGGGTAGGCCAGCATGTGCATGGCCCGCCAGCGCGCCGCGACCGGGGCGGGCGTGGCGAAGTTGCTGCGCAGCGCGCCCGTGATGCCGACGAAGATCATCAGCAGCCCGGCCAGGGAGCCGAGGCCGATCAGCCCGCCGCTTCCGGTGACGCCGAGCGAGAACGGAAGAACCGCGGCGATCACCTGGGTGTGGTCCAGCGCGATCTTGGTGGTGATGTGCAGCAGGAGGAACGCGATCGAGGCGACCGCGGTGGTCCGGTGCACCGCCTGGCCCACGATCCGCTGGCGCGTGTTGAGGAAGATCCGGTCCTGGGCGACCAGGCCCCAGATCACCGAGCAGCTGAGGGAGACCAGGGAGAGGACGCCCGCGCCGAAGTTCAGGAACTGGCGGAACTGGCTGCCTCCCACCAGCACGACCACGGGTATCAGGAGCAGGACGACAGCGGACGCCACCCCATAGGCCGACCGGCCCGGTTTGGGGAGCGAGCTGTTACTGCGACGAGGGTTCATGGGGGCAACTCCGAGCGGTTCGGGTGAGCGGTCCCGGGGACGAACTCTAAGTGGCCCCAAACCGAGCAGTACGCCGTTTGAGTTATTGCGTTGTTATCAACGGAACGTTCTGCACTCCTGTTGTCCCTATAGCGTCCGTTACGCCGGGAAATCTTTGAACTGTGTTCAACTTTTCCGAACCTTCACAAGCGGATTGATACGTTCCTGTGAGGTTCGACGGCCCTGGGCGGGTGGCCGGACGGAGGCTCGTCGCGGCGCGCTCGACGGCTGCGGTACCCTGACGCCATGCGTGCCGTACGCCTTCTGCTTAGCGAGCCGCGCTGATCAGTCCCGACCGCCGGTGAATCGGGCGGTCGGAATCGGCGCGGCGTCCCCTCCTGTGCGAGGGGATTTTTCGTTTCTTGAAAGTCGCAGCCGCCGGCAGAGACGATCGATGGAGCTTTGAGGATCATGAGCGAGACGAACTCCGCTGCCACCGCCGCCACCCCGGCGGAGGCGGCGCCGCACCGCTACACGGCCGCCGTGGCGGCCGAGATCGAGGCACGCTGGCAGGACTTCTGGGACGCCGAGGGCACCTACGCGGCACCGAACACCAAGGGTGACCTGGCCGGCGACCCCGAGCTGGCCGCCCGGCCCAAGAAGTTCATCATGGACATGTTCCCGTACCCGTCCGGTGCGGGCCTGCACGTCGGCCACCCCCTGGGCTACATCGCGACCGATGTATACGCCCGGTTCCAGCGGATGACCGGCCACAACGTCCTGCACACCCTGGGCTTCGACGCCTTCGGCCTGCCCGCCGAGCAGTACGCCGTGCAGACCGGTACGCACCCGCGCGTGTCCACCGAGGCCAACATCGAGAACATGAAGGCCCAGCTGCGCCGGCTGGGCCTGGGCCACGACAAGCGCCGGTCGTTCGCCACGATCGACCCGGACTACTACAAGTGGACCCAGTGGATCTTCCTGCAGATCTTCAACTCCTGGTACGACGACGAGGCCAGGCGGGCCCGTCCCATCTCGGAGCTGATCGCCCAGTTCGAGTCCGGTGAGCGTGCCGTACCGGGACACACGCGCGGATGGCACCAGCTGAACCAGGCCGAGCGCGCCGACGTCCTGGGCCAGTTCCGCCTGGCCTACGCCTCCGACGCGCCGGTCAACTGGTGCCCCGGCCTGGGCACCGTGCTGGCCAACGAGGAGGTCACCGCCGACGGCCGCTCCGAGCGCGGCAACTACCCGGTCTTCAAGGCCAAGCTGCGCCAGTGGAACATGCGCATCACCGCCTACGCCGACCGGCTGCTGGAGGACCTGGAGGAGCTGGACTGGCCCGAGGCCATCAAGCTGCAGCAGCGCAACTGGATCGGCCGCAGCGAGGGCGCCCGCGTCGACTTCCCCATCGACGGCGAGCACATCACCGTCTTCACCACCCGCCCGGACACCCTGTTCGGCGCCACCTACATGGTGCTGGCCCCCGAGCACCCGCTGGTGGAGAAGTTCACCCCGGGCGCCTGGCCGGAGGGCACCCACGAGGTGTGGACCGGCGGCCACGCCACCCCCGCCGAGGCCGTCGCCGCCTACCGCGCGCAGGCCGCCTCGAAGTCCGACGTCGAACGCCAGGCCGAGGCCAAGGACAAGACGGGCGTCTTCACCGGCGCGTTCGCGACCAACCCCGTCAACGGCGAGAAGGTCCCCGTCTTCATCGCCGACTACGTCCTGATGGGCTACGGCACGGGCGCCATCATGGCCGTCCCGGCGCACGACAGCCGCGACTTCGCGTTCGCCCGCGCCTTCGAACTGCCGATGCGCTGCGTCGTGGAGCCGTCCGACGACCGCGGCACCGACCCGTCGACGTGGGACGACGCCTTCGTGTCCTACGACGCGCGGATCGTCAACTCCTCCGGTGCCGACGACCTGACGCTGGACGGACTGGGCGTCGTCGAGGCCAAGGCACGCATCACCGAGTGGCTGGAGCGCAAGGGCATCGGTGAGGGCACCGTCAACTTCCGCCTGCGCGACTGGCTGTTCAGCCGCCAGCGCTACTGGGGCGAGCCCTTCCCGATCGTCTACGACGAGGACGGCGTCGCCCACGCGCTGCCCGAGTCGATGCTGCCGCTGGAGCTGCCCGAGGTCGAGGACTACTCGCCGCGCACCTTCGACCCGGACGACGCCGACACCCAGCCCGAGACGCCGCTGTCGCGCAACGAGGAGTGGGTCCACGTCACCCTGGACCTGGGCGACGGACCCAAGAAGTACCGCCGCGAGACCAACACCATGCCCAACTGGGCCGGTTCCTGCTGGTACGAGCTGCGGTACCTGGACCCGCACAACAGCGAGCAGCTGGTCGACCCGGAGATCGAGCGCTACTGGATGGGCCCGCGCCAGGGCATGCCGCACGGCGGCGTCGACCTGTACGTCGGCGGCGCCGAGCACGCCGTGCTGCACCTGCTGTACGCGCGCTTCTGGTCCAAGGTCCTGTACGACCTGGGCCACGTCTCCTCCGCGGAGCCGTTCCACAAGCTGTTCAACCAGGGCATGATCCAGGCCTACGTCTACCGTGACAGCCGTGGCATCGCGGTGCCGGCCGCCGAGGTGGAGGAGCGCGACGGCGCCTACTACTACCAGGGCGAGAAGGTCAGCCGCCTGCTGGGCAAGATGGGCAAGTCCCTGAAGAACGCCGTCACTCCGGACGAGATCTGCGCCGAGTACGGCGCGGACACACTGCGTCTGTACGAGATGGCGATGGGTCCGCTGGACGTCTCCCGGCCGTGGGACACGCGCGCGGTGGTGGGCCAGTTCCGGCTGCTGCAGCGGCTGTGGCGCAACATCGTCGACGAGACCACCGGCGAGGTCACCGTCTCCGACGCCGAGGCGGACGAGGAGACGCTGCGCGCCCTGCACAAGGCGATCGACGGCGTGCGCGGCGACCTGGAGGGGATGCGGTGCAACACCGCCATCGCCAAGGTCACCGAGCTGAACAACCACCTGACCAAGGCCGGCGGGGCGGTGCCGCGCCCGGTCGCCGAGTCGCTGGTGCTGATGGTCGCGCCGCTGGCCCCGCACATCGCCGAGGAGCTGTGGCGCAAGCTGGGCCGCACCGGCTCCGTCGTCCACCAGGACTTCCCGGTCGCCGACCCGGCGTACGTCGTGGACGAGTCCGTGACCTGCGTCGTCCAGATCAAGGGCAAGGTCAAGGCGCGTCTGGAGGTCCCGCCGACGATCTCCGGGGAGGAGCTGGAGAAGGTGGCGCTGGCCGACGAGAAGGTCGTCGCGGCACTGGGTGGCGCGGGCATCCGCAAGGTGATCGTGCGGGCGCCGAAGCTGGTGAACATCGTCCCGGCGTGAGGGCGCGGTGTCGTGACGGAGGGGATGTCGTGACGGCCGGGGCATGAGCGGCTCCGGGTAGTCCCCTACGGGCAGGTTCGGGGTTCTTCCGGAACCCCGGGCCTGCCCGTTGCGTTTACCGTGGAAGAGCGGCGCGGCCTGCGCCGCCCGAGCCGAGGAGGAGCGCCGTGGAAGCAGTCGTCGCAGTCTTCGCCGTGCTCTTCGTGCTCTGCCTGGTGCTCGGCGCCTACGCCACGGTCAAGGCCGTCGGCGCCGCCAAGCGTGGCGTGGACCGCACGATCAGCCAGGCCCGCCGCGCGGTGGAGGACCAGACCCTGCGCGCCAAGTCCCTCGGCCGGTCCGGCCCCGCCGGCGAGCTGGCCGAGCTCCGGCTCACCCTGCGCACCTCGATGCGCGCCACCCAGGACGCCTTGTACGCGGGCGCGGCCGAGGACGACTCCCTGAAGGAGTCCGTCGCCCTGTTCGAGCGGCTCAGCGCGTACGGGCACCAACTGGACGCCGAACTCAAGCGCCTGGAGGGCGAGCCCAATCGGGCGACGCTCGCCGAGCGGCTCCCGGGCCTGCGCGAGAGGACGCTGCGCATCACGGACTCGGCCGACTCCCTGCGCTGGGCGGCCCATGACCGTGCCCGCCGCTTCGCCGAGGACGACCTGGACATGCTCAGCGCCCAGATCGACGTGGAGGCCGGGGCCCTGCGCCACTGGACCGGCCCGGAGCCCGCGGCCGCATCCGAGCCGTGGCCCGAGACCCCGGCCGACGGCCAGGACCGGCGAAGCGCGCCACAGACCCCACGGCCGGGCTCCGCCCCGGAGGCCGCCCCTCCCGCCATCACCCCGCCGGGACGTCGCCCCGTCCACTCCTGGCAGAAGAAACCCCGCCCCGAGAGCACCACTTGATCGGCTTGATCCGGCCAGTGGCACACCCGGTCAGCGGGCCCGGGCTGCCGTCCGGGCGCTACGGCAGGTAACCTCCAGCTCATGTCCCGCCATGTCGCGATCGTCACCGATTCAACGGCCTACCTGCCGCCGCGGACGATGGCGCGCCACGGCATCACCACGGTCCCGCTGACCGTGGTCCTCGGCGACCGGGCGCTCGAAGAGGGCACGGAGATCTCCACCCGCTCCCTGGCCCAGGCCCTGCAGAAGCGCCGGCCCGTCACCACCTCGCGGCCCAGCCCCGAACTCTTCGCCGAGACCTACCGCAAGGTGGCCGAATCCGGTGCGTCCGGCATCGTCTCCCTGCACCTGTCCGCGGAACTGTCGGGCACGTACGACGCGGCGGTGCTCGCGGCCCGCGAGGCACCCGTGCCGGTGCGCGTGGTGGACACCGGAATGGTCGCGATGGCACTCGGCTTCTGCGCCCTGGCCGCCGCGGAGACGGCCGGGTCCGGCGGCACCATCGACGACGCGGTCACCGCCGCGGAGAAGCGGGCCGGGGGCACCTCCGCCCACTTCTACGTCGACACGCTCGACTATCTGCGCCGCGGCGGCCGCATCGGCGCCGCGCAGGCCCTGCTCGGTTCCGCGCTCGCCGTCAAACCGCTGCTCCAGCTGGAAGGCGGCCGCATCGAGCTCCTGGAGAAGGTACGGACGGCCTCGAAGGCGATCGCCCGCCTGGAGGAGATCGCGGCCGAGCGCGCGAGCGGGGCCGGCATCGACATCGCCGTCCACCATCTCGCGGCTCCGGAACGGGCGTCGGCCCTCGCGGACCGGCTGCGGGCGCGGGTGCCCGGGCTGGCCGAGCTGCATGTGAGCGAGGTCGGGGCCGTGATCGGGGCGCACACCGGGCCGGGGTTGCTGGGGGTTGTGGTCTCCCCTCGATGAGGCGTCTCGATGAGGCGTCGCCTCTCTCGATACCTCGTGCGGGTGACGGAGTTGTCCACAACCCGGGAGTAATCCCCGGGAATCAAGCAAGATCATCGTGAATGTGCCGAACTGCCTGATGCTCGTCGCATGGCACTTCGAGCACACTCACGCACAGCGACGGCAACCAGTGGCCCCGGCCGTGGCCCCGACTCGGACGGCCGCACCCGCCACCGCCGCCCGCCCGCCCGGCGCGGCCCCCGGCACCGCCACGCGCAGGCCGAGGACCTGCGCCGACGCGCTCGAGCACTGTTCGTCGAACACACCGGGCGGCTGGGGGAGTCGGAACACACGGAACGGCTGGGGGAGTGGCGACACACCGATCGGCCGGCGGAGTCGGAGAACGGACCACCGTGGCCGGTGACGGTGAACCCCGCCAGGCCGAGGGAGCAGAACTCCCTTCCGCCCGGCGCGAGCACCACTGCTGTGACCGGCAAGGGGCCGGCTGCCACGAGCGACGTGCTGTCGGCCGACGTGGGCGAAGCGGAGTCGGCCGCCGAGGGTGAGGCCGGTCCGGGCGTCGCCGCCGTGCGCACGGGCGTGGGCGTGCGGGCGGACTGGCGGGACAGGGCCCGGCTCGCGCTGCGTGAGCGGATGCCGATGTGGGTGCAGACGCGGTGTGGCCTCGAGCGCAGGAGCGTGATCGCCCTCACGGTGGTGTTCGTCGTCGCCGGGGCCTTCGCCTTGCAGCACTTCTGGGCCGGCCGCGGCGAGGAGATCCGGGCGCCCGAGGTGGTGCGGGCCGTCGCCCCCGCCCCGGGCCGAGAAGAGGACAAGCCCACCGCCTTCGGCGCCTCGGCGCCTTCACCGGGCACCACTGCCTCGGCCGGCCCCGAGATCGTCGTGGACGTCAGCGGCAAGGTCCGTCACCCCGGGATCCATCGGCTCCCGGCGGGTTCACGGGTCGCCGACGCGCTGCGGGCGGCGGGCGGAGTGCGCCCCGGCACCGACCTCGACGGTCTCAACCGGGCCAGGTTCCTCGTGGACGGTGAACAGGTGGTCGTCGGCGGGCCCGCCCCGGCGACGGGATCCGCCGTGGCCGGAACGGCCGCCGGGGGAACGGCTGCCGGGGGAGCGGCCGGAGCGGGTGCGGCGGGGCTGCCCGCAGCCCCGGTCTCTCTGAACACCGCCACCGCCGAGCAGTTGGAGACCCTGCCCGGTGTCGGTCCCGTGCTGGCCCAGCACATCATCGACTACCGCACACAGCACGGCGGTTTCCGCTCGGTGGACGAGTTGCGCCAGGTCAGCGGCATCGGTGACCGCCGCTTCGCCGACCTGCGAAGCCTGGTGAGGTCATGAGCCGGACCCCCGCCCTCACCGTGCCCCGCACGCGCCCCGCGGTGCACGCCGCCTCCGGCAAACGGCTCGGAGCCGCCCACCCCCGACAGGAAGGACCGGCCGACTTACGGCTCGTCCCTCCCGCGCTCGCGGCCTGGGCCACGGCGGCCGTGGCTCTGGCGGCCCCGGCCGGATGGGTGACCGGCTTCGTGGCCGTGTGCCTCGCCGCGGCCGCCATGCTCCTGTTCGCCACCCGGCGGCAACGAGGACGAGCCAGGCGGAGCAGGACAGCACCCACACACGAACCTGCACCCGTCCCCACCCCCTCGCCACCGCCGTCCCCACTCCCGCCCACACCCCCAGCCTCGTCCACCGGCTCCCGTGGCTGGGCGCGCACCTCCGTCGCCGCGGTGCTGCTCGCCGCCGCCGCGGCCGCCGCTTCCGCGGGGCTGCACGGAGCCGACGTGCGCCGAGGACCCGTGCCCGGGCTGGCCCGGCAGTACGCCACCGTGATCGCCGAGGTGGAGCTGACCGCAGACCCGCGGCTCACCCGGCCCCGGGTCAGCGGCGACCACATGGCGCCGGACTCGGTGCTGATCGACGCCGAGGTACGGCGCGTGGAGCGGGTGGGCGACGCGGGGGCCGCGGCGGCCGCGGAGACCCGGGCGCCCGTGCTGATCCTGGTGAACACCGCCGGGCAGGCGCACGGGCACGGAGCCGACGCTCGGCCCTCGCCCTGGCTGGGGCTGCTGCCCTCCACGCGGCTGAGAGTGACCGCGCGGCTGGCGCCCCCGCTCGCCGACGGCGACCGGATCGCGGCAGTACTGCGGGTCCGGGGCCGGGCGGCGCCCGAGGTGATCGGGGGACCGTCGGCGCCACAACGGCTGGCGGGCCGGCTGCGGGCCGGGCTGCGCGCGGCGACGGACGGACTGCCGGGGGACGCCCGGGCGCTGCTGCCGGGGCTGGTCGTGGGAGACACCTCCCGGGTCACACCCGACTTGGACGAGGCGTTCAAGGAGACGGACCTCGCCCACACGCTGGCCGTCTCCGGAAGCAACCTCACGGTCCTGCTGGCCCTGCTCATCGGCCCGCCCGGACTGGCCCAGCACGTCGAACGCCGTGGCCTGGCGCCGAGACTCGGTCTGTCGCTGCGGGCCACCGCGCTGCTGTGCGGAGTGCTCACCCTCGGATTCATCGTCGTGTGCCGGCCGGATCCGAGCGTGCTGCGCGCCGCGGCGTGCGGGTCGGTCGCGCTGCTCGCCCTGGCGACCGGCCGCCGCCGATCGCTGATCCCGGCCCTGGCGACGGCCGTACTGCTGCTGGTGCTCTACGACCCGTGGCTCGCCCGTAGTTACGGCTTCCTGCTGTCGGTGCTGGCCACCGGCGCCCTGCTCACGCTGGCGCCCCGCTGGAGCGCGGCGTTGCGCCGGCGCCGGGTGCCCGTCCGCCTGGCCGAGGGGCTGGCCGCCGCGGCAGCGGCGCAGGCGCTGTGCGCGCCGGTGGTCGCCGTGCTGTCGGCGCGGGTCAGTCTGGTGGCGGTGCCGTGCAACCTGCTCGCGGAGGTCGCGGTCGCGCCCGCCACGGTGCTGGGATTCGCGGCGCTGGTGACCGCGCCGTCGGTGATGCCGGTGGCGAAGGTGTTCGCGTGGTGCGCGAGTTGGCCCACCGGGTGGATCGCGGACGTGGCCAGGACCGGGGCGGCGCTGCCCGGCGGGGGAGTGGACTGGCCGGGCAGCTGGACCGGGGCGCTGCTGCTGGGCCTGGCCACGGTGGTGGTCGTACTGGTGGGCCGGCGGCTGCTGGGTCACCCGTGGCTGTGCGCCCTGTGCGGGGTGCTGCTCCTGCTGGTGCTGGTGCAGCCGCCGCCGCTGACCCGGGTGATCACCGGCTGGCCGCCGCCGGGCTGGCGGTTCGCGATGTGCGACGTCGGCCAGGGTGACGCGACGGTGCTCGCCGCGGGTCCGGGCACCGGAGTGGTGGTGGACGCCGGGCCCGACCCGAAGCCGGTGGATCACTGTCTGCGCGCGCTGGGCATCACCAGGATCCCGTTGGTCGTGCTGACCCACTTCCACGCCGACCACGTGACCGGACTGCCCGGTGTCCTGCGGGGACGCTCGGTGGGCGCCATCGAGACGACCGGGTACGAGGAGCCCGCGGACCAGGCGGAGTTCGTACGGAGGGAGGCGGCCGGGCGGGGCATTCCGCTCACCCACGCCGCCGCCGGGGAGGAGCGTCGGATCGGCGGGCTGAGCTGGCAGGTCCTGTGGCCTCCGCCGAGCCCGTCCCTGGATCCCGACGGGCCCAACGACGCCAGTGTGACGCTGCTCGTCCGCTCCGGCGGGCTGCGGCTGTTGCTGCTGGGTGACCTGGAACCCCCGGCACAGCAGCAGTTGTTGCGGTCGCCGGGCCTCGCCCGGCTGGTCGGTGTGGACGTGCTCAAGGTCGCCCATCACGGCTCCGCCCACCAGGACCCGGACCTGATACGGGTGGTGGCTCCGCGGCTGGCGCTGATCTCCTGCGGTGCGGGCAACATGTACGGACACCCGGCTCCGAGCACGGTCGCGGCGCTACGGGCGGAGGGTGCGAGAGTGCTGCGGACGGACCGGGACGGGGCCCTCGCGGTCACCGGGGACGGTGCCCGATTGCGGGTGGTGCGGGACTGAGGGCAAGGACTCCTGGGCACGGTGGGTGGCGGTCTGCGGGCGAAGTGGTCCGGGGCAAGGCATCGCGGGCACCGAACATGTTGTTCGTGTACGTGAACCGATGACGGGATTGCGCGGCCGTGGGGAAGGCGGGATCTCCGGTGCGGTCCCTGTGGGTTTGCGGAACCTCCAGGGCGACGGGGGCATGGCAAAAATCAGGAAGCCGGTCACCGTTCACATACTTGTCAGCCCGGCCGGGATCGCTCTACCCTCACACGGAGAAAGCGCTTTCCCGCGGAAGCGGCCCGCGGTATCGGACGCGGGCCGGGCCCATGGGCCGCAGCACATCCGGTGCGGGGCCGGCCGCGGCTGACCGCACCGAGGTGTCGACGCGTCAGAAGTCCGGAAGGTGTTCCGGGCCGCGGGCGCGTCGTGCCGCCCGTCGCCGGGGCCACGGCGGCGGACACCCGCACCAGGGGGCGGCCGGGACGCCGGCACCGCCCCGCTACCCCCGGCCCCCGGGCCGTCGCGCCTTCGGCGGTGTCCGCACCTCCGTCGCCGCGGCATCCGCGCACCCCCGGGGCCGGTGTCCGGCCGCGCCACCCGCACGACTGCCGCACCACTGACATCAGAGCCGTACCACCCGTACCACACCGGCACCACCGTTCCCGCTCAGTTCCTGGCGGGAGCGGCACCCGCACCGGGCCGGCGGGGTCCCCTCGGGATGGTTATGACATGAGCATGACTATCTCGGCGGATTCAGCACTTCAGTGGCCCGTCGACCCGAACACGGACGCGCGCGGCACCCCCTGCGCGCGATGACGAAAGACGAGGCGAGGATGAGAAAGCCAGTCGCACTGCGACTTTCCGCGGCACTCGGCACGCTGGCCGTGGCGGCGGCGACAGGCGTGGTCCTGACGATGCCGACCGCGGCGGCGGCGACCGCCGGCGCGACCGGGTTCGCCACCCAGAACGGCGGGACCACCGGCGGCGCCGGTGGGACGACGGTCAAGGCCACCACCGGCACCCAGATCCACCAGGCGCTGTGCAGCCGGGCCGGCAGCAGCACCCCGATCACCATCCAGGTGGAGGGGACCATCACCGTCGGCAACACCGCGAAGGTGTCGGGCGACAGTTGCAACACCGCCGCCGGTGTGATCGAGCTGAAGGACATCAGCAACGTCACCATCGTCGGTGTCGGCAGTGGGGCCGTGTTCGACCAGATCGGCATCCACATCCGCGAGTCCAGCAACATCATCGTCCAGAACGTGACCGTCCAGAACGTGAAGAAGTCGGGCTCGCCCACCTCCAACGGCGGTGACGCCATCGGCATGGAGACCGACGTGCACAACGTCTGGGTCGACCACGCCACGCTGAGCGCCTCGGGCGGTGAGTCGGAGGGCTTCGACAGCCTGATCGACATGAAGGACAACACCCGGTACGTGACCCTGTCCTACAGCATCCTGCGCAACTCCGGCCGCGGCGGCCTCATCGGCTCCAGCGACAGCGACCTCGCCAACGGGCCGGTCACCTTCCACCACAACCTGTACCAGAACATCGACTCCCGCACGCCCCTGCTGCGCGGCGCCACCGCCCACATCTACGACAACTACTACGTCAGCCTGAACAAGTCGGGCATCAACTCCCGAGCCGGCGGCAAGGCCAAGGTCGAAAACAACTACTTCAAGGACTCCCAGGACGTCCTCGGCACCTTCTACACCGACCTGCCCGGCTACTGGCAGGTCAGCGGGAACGTCTTCGACAACGTGACCTGGTCGGAGCCGGGCGAGGACAACAACCCCGCCGGTCCGAACCCGACGTCGAACACAACCGTCGGCATCCCCTACTCCTACAGCCTCGACGCCGCGTCCTGCGTGCCGTCGATCGTGACCGCGACGGCGGGCGCCAACAACGGCCTGAAGGTGTCGGACGGCAACTGCACGGCGACGACACCCACCGCGACCGCCACCTCGTCTCCCACGCCGACCGCCACCGCCTCGCCGACGCCCACCCCGACGACGCCCGCCGGCACCAATCTGAGCATCGGCGCCGGCTCCGACGGCTCCAGCAAGGCGAGCGGCACCAGTTACGGCAACGTCCGCGACGGCGACATGAGCACCTACTGGTCGCCGGCCGGCTCGACCGGCTCCATCTCGATCAAGTGGGGCTCGGCGACCACCATCTCCAGGATCAACGTCCGGGAGGCCTCCGGCGCCACCGGCGACATCGGCTCCTGGCGGGTGCTCAACGGTGACACCGGGGCCGTGCTGACCTCGGGCAGCGGAGCGGGCGTCATCTCCTTCGCGCCCACCTCGCTGAAGAAGGTCACCTTCGAGATCACGAGCTCGAACACCACCCCGAAGGTGGCCGAGTTCGAGACCTACGCCTGACATCCGGAAGGGCGGTGACCCCGGCCGGCCGCACGTGCGGCCGGCCGGGGCGGGTGCCTCGCCGCGGCCCGGGTGCCGGACAATGGCCTGCGTGAGTGACGTGAGGCATGTGCTGGTGCTGCCCGACCGCGACGCGGCGGAGGAGGCGGCGGAGGCGCTGGGGGAACGGTTCGGGATCCGGGAGGAGCCGCAGCTCGTACGGGATGCTCTGGCCGGTGAGGACGATGCCGAGGACGCCCAGTGGCTCGTCGTCCTGCGGGATGAGGAGGAACGGCTGGACCCCGGGGAGCTGGACGAGTTCGCGGCGCAGTGGGACGGCTGGCGCGAGGAGCCGTAGGCCCGCCCGCCGCCCGCCGCCCGCCGCCCGCCGCCGCCCGTTGTCAGTGCCGCGTGGGATGCTTGTCGCGATGGCCAGGAAGACTGCGAATGACGACCCTCTCGCCCCGGTGACGCTCGCCGTCGGGCAGGAGGACCTCCTGCTCGACCGTGCCGTGCAGGAGGTGGTGGCCGCCGCGAAGGCCGCCGACGCCGACACGGACGTACGAGACCTCACCCCGGACCAGTTGCAGCCCGGCACGCTCGCCGAGCTGACCAGTCCGTCGCTCTTCGCGGAGCGCAAGGTCGTGGTCGTGCGCAACGCACAGGACCTTTCGGCCGACACGATCAAGGACGTGAAGGCGTATCTGGGGGCGCCCGCCGAGGAGATCACCCTGGTGCTGCTGCACGCGGGCGGCGCGAAGGGCAAGGGGCTGCTGGACGCCGCGCGCAAGGCGGGGGCGCGGGAGGTGGCCTGCCCGAAGATGACCAAGCCGGCCGACCGGCTCGCCTTCGTGCGGGGCGAGTTCCGCGGGCTCGGGCGTTCGGCCACGCCGGAGGCGTGCCAGGCGCTGGTGGACGCGATCGGCAGTGATCTGCGCGAGCTGGCGTCGGCGGTGTCGCAGCTGGTCGCCGACGTCGAGGGGACGATCGACGAGGCCGTCGTCGGGCGTTACTACACCGGGCGGGCCGAGGCCTCCAGCTTCACCGTCGCGGACCGGGCGGTGGAGGGCCGGGCCGCGGAGGCCCTGGAGGCGCTGCGGTGGTCGCTCGCCACGGGCGTGGCGCCGGTGATGATCACCAGCGCGCTGGCCCAGGGCGTGCGCGCGATCGGGAAGCTGGCGTCCGCGCGCGGCGGGCGCCCCGCCGACCTGGCGCGGGAGCTCGGCATGCCGCCGTGGAAGATCGACCGGGTCCGGCAGCAGATGCGCGGCTGGACGCCGGACGGGATCTCGGTGGCTCTGCGGGCGGTGGCCGAGGCGGACGCCGGGGTGAAGGGCGGCGGCGACGATCCCGAGTACGCCCTGGAGAAAGCCGTCGTGACCATCGCCCGAGCCGCACGCTCACGGGGACGCGCCTAGGGCCTGTCCGGCGGATCATGGCGCAGACGCGGGGGCCGGCACGCCCTCCGCCACTGCCTTGACGGCGTGGGGGGACACCCAGCGGCGTTGTCGTCGGTTGCCGACTCGCCCACGCTCGAACGAGCTCGCGCGGGGGCACCCCCATCGCGTCGCCGCCCTACTCCGCCTTGCATCTGGACGCACCAGCCCCCGCTCACCCGGGTCGATCGGCGCCGCCGTTCACCTGCGCCTTGATCCGCCGGACAGGCCCTGGGCGACGAGTCAGGGACTGCCAAGCCGAAGGCCCCGGCCGCTTTCCCTGGGGAAGGGAGGCGGTCGGGGCCTTCGGTCACGCTCGTGGATCCATGCCCGCGTGGCGAACGCAGGCCGCGCATGGATCCTGGGTGCCGGTCGGTAGCGGATGAGAGAGGGCCCGCTCTGGTCCTCCCGGCGTCAAGTCAGGAAGTTCAGCCCTTGAGGGACGCGACCTTGGTAGCAAGCGCCGACTTCTTGTTGGCGGCCTGGTTCTTGTGGATGACGCCCTTCGAGACGGCCTTGTCGAGCTGACGCGCGGCAGCGCGCTGGTACTCGGTGGCCTTCTCGACGTCACCCGCGGCAGCGGCCTCGCGGGCCTTGCGGATCGCGGTCTTCAGGGAGGACTTGACGGCCTTGTTGCGCAGCCGAGCCTTCTCGTTGGTCTTGATCCGCTTGATCTGGGACTTGATGTTCGCCACGAATGAGCCTTCTCTTTCGAAATTTTCCGATGTGCCTCGCGCTGAGAGGGCATGAGACACAGCCCCCCACACTACCAGCGGCCCATCGAGTGGCCCAAACCCGTCGCAGGTCGCCGTCCGTGGGACCATGGAGACTACGTATCGATCCGACCCGAGACCGCAGACGGACAAGCACACGTATGCGGACGCCTCAAGAATCAGGACCCTGCGTGCCCGCGACCCCTACCCATGTGCCCGAGCCGAGCCGTACCGACCCGGCTCTGATCCGCAATTTCTGCATCATCGCGCACATCGACCACGGCAAGTCCACGCTCGCCGACCGGATGCTCCAGCTGACCGGTGTGGTCGAGCAGCGGCAGATGCGCGCTCAGTACCTCGACCGCATGGACATCGAGCGCGAGCGCGGCATCACGATCAAGTCCCAGGCGGTGCGTCTGCCGTGGGCCCCCACCCACGACCCCGGCAACACGCACATCCTCAACATGATCGACACCCCGGGGCACGTCGACTTCACCTACGAGGTCTCACGGTCGCTCGCCGCCTGTGAGGGGACCATCCTCCTCGTCGACGCGGCCCAGGGCATCGAGGCGCAGACCCTCGCCAACCTCTACCTGGCGATGGAGAACGACCTCACGATCATCCCGGTCCTCAACAAGATCGACCTGCCGGCCGCCCAGCCGGAGAAGTTCGCCGAGGAGCTGGCCAACCTCGTCGGCTGCGACCCCGACGACGTGCTGAAGGTCTCCGCCAAGACCGGCCTCGGCGTCGAGGCGCTGCTGGACAAGGTGGTCGACCAGATCCCCGCCCCGGTCGGCGTCAAGGACGCCCCCGCCCGCGCGATGATCTTCGACTCGGTCTACGACTCCTACCGGGGCGTCGTGACGTACGTCCGTGTCATCGACGGCCAGCTCAACAAGCGCGAGCGGATCCGGATGATGTCCACCGGCGCCACCCACGAGCTGCTGGAGATCGGCACCAACTCGCCGGAGATGCTCCCGGCCGACGGCCTGGGCGTCGGCGAGGTGGGCTACCTGATCACCGGTGTGAAGGACGTCCGCCAGTCCAAGGTCGGTGACACCGTCACCAGCCAGAGCAAGGGCGCCGAGGAGGCGCTCGGCGGCTACAAGGACCCGAAGCCGATGGTCTTCTCGGGCCTGTATCCGCTGGACGGGTCCGACTACCCGGAGCTGCGCGAGGCCCTGGACAAGCTCCAGCTCAACGACGCCGCGCTGGTCTACGAGCCGGAGACGTCCGCCGCCCTCGGGTTCGGCTTCCGCGTCGGCTTCCTCGGCCTGCTCCACCTGGACGTGATCCGCGAGCGGCTGGAGCGCGAGTTCGGCCTCGACCTGATCGCCACCGCGCCCAACGTGGTCTACCGCGTGGTCATGGAGGACGGCACCGAGCACGTCGTCACCAACCCGAGCGAGTTCCCCGAGGGGAAGATCAACGAGGTCTTCGAGCCGGTCGTGCGGGCCACGATCCTGGCGCCCACGGAGTTCATCGGCGCGATCATGGAGCTGTGCCAGACCCGGCGCGGCACCCTGCTCGGCATGGACTACCTCTCCGAGGACCGGGTCGAGATCCGCTACACGCTCCCGCTCGCGGAGATCGTCTTCGACTTCTTCGACCAGCTGAAGTCCAAGACCCGCGGTTACGCCTCCCTGGACTACGAGCCCACGGGCGAGCAGACCAGCTCCCTGGTCAAGGTCGACATCCTGCTGCACGGCGACAAGGTGGACGCCTTCTCGGCGATCACCCACAAGGACCAGGCGTACGCGTACGGCGTGCGGCTCGTCGCCAAGCTCAAGGAGCTGATCCCGCGGCAGAGCTTCGAGGTGCCGGTCCAGGCCGCCATCGGCTCGCGCGTGATCGCCCGCGAGACCATCCGCGCCATCCGCAAGGACGTCCTCGCCAAGTGCTACGGCGGTGACATCTCCCGTAAGCGGAAGCTGCTGGAGAAGCAGAAGGAGGGCAAGAAGCGCATGAAGATGGTGGGTTCCGTGGAGGTTCCGCAGGAGGCCTTCATCGCGGTGCTCTCCAGCGATGACAGCGCGGGATCGGCCAAGGGCAAGAAGTAACCGTCGGTAGCCCGAAGCGGGCAGCCGGCGCCCCGGCGAACCGGGTGAAAAGGGGCCCGTCGCGCGAAAGTGCGGCGGGCCCCTGTGCATGGGGGCGGTCGCGCTCTGTAGGAAGTGACAGGCCGCAGCCCCTTACGCGGTGGCGGAAGGCCCCTTAATCTGTCCCTGCTCGATAGTTACTCGCGAGTTAAACAACGGCCGCGAGCCACAGCCCGTGAGCCACCCCAGCGCACCTGATCCAGCCCACCCACCCCTACCTGATCCAGCCCAGCCGCACCTGATCCACCCCAGCCGCACCTGAGCCAGCCGCCGCACTGTCGCGGGCCCCGGAGGATGTCGTGAGCGACGCACAGACCCTGATCGAGAACCGTCCGCCGTCCGTGGCGGCACTCTTTTTGGAGCGTGTGGCGGCCACACCGGACGCCGAGGCCTACCGGTACCCCGTGCCCTCTGCCTCCGGCGAGGGCCCGGACGAGTGGAAGTCGCTGAGCTGGGCGCAGGCCGCCCAGCGGGTCTTCGCGATCGCCGCCGGGCTCATCGAGCTGGGCGTGCGGCCCGAGGAGCGGGTGGCGCTCGCCTCCTCCACACGGGTGGAGTGGCTGCTCGCCGACCTCGGCATCATGTGCGCGGGCGCGGCCACCACCACGATCTACCCGCAGACCAACGCCGAGGAGTCGGCCTTCATCCTCTCCGACTCCGAGAGCAAGGTCCTCGTCGCGGAGAACGCCGACCAGCTCGCCAAGGCGCTCGAGAAGCGGGCGGAGCTGCCCGACCTGCACCACGTCGTCGTGATCGACCCGGCCGGCGCCGAGACCGGCGACTGGGTGCTCACCCTGGCCGAGCTGGAGCAGCGCGGCGCCGCCTACCTGGACAAGCACCCCGAGCTGATCAAGGAGCGGGTCGGCGCGCTCACCAAGGACCAGCTCGCCACCCTCATCTACACCTCCGGCACCACGGGCCGCCCCAAGGGCGTCCGGCTGCCGCACGACAACTGGTCGTACATGGCGAAGGCGATCGCCTCCACCGGCCTGATCGGCCCCGACGACGTGCAGTACCTGTGGCTGCCGCTCGCACACGTCTTCGGCAAGGTCCTCACCTCCGGCCAGATCGAGGTCGGCCACGTCACCGCCGTCGACGGCCGGGTCGACAAGATCATCGAGAACCTGCCGGTGGTCCAGCCGACCTACATGGCGGCCGTCCCGCGTATCTTCGAGAAGGTGTACAACGGCGTGGCCGCCAAGGCCCGCGCGGGCGGCGCGGCCAAGTACAAGATCTTCCAGTGGGCCGCCGAGGTCGCCCGCGAGTACGCGAAGGTCACCCAGGACAACTTCAAGCGCACCGGCGTCCACTCCGCGCCCTTCGCCCTGGCCTCCAAGCACAAGGTCGCCGACAGGCTCGTCTACGCCAAGATCCGCGAGGCCTTCGGCGGGCGGCTGCGCGCCTGTGTGTCGGGCAGCGCCGCGCTCGCCCCCGAGATCGGCTACTTCTTCGCCGGCGCCGGCATCCACATCCTGGAGGGCTACGGCCTCACCGAGTCCTCCGCGGCCTCCTTCGTCAACCCGGGCGAGGCCTACCGCACCGGCACGGTCGGCAAGCCGCTGCCCGGCACCGAGGTCCGTATCGCCGACGACGGCGAGATCCTGCTGCGCGGCCCCGGCATCATGCAGGGCTACCACAAGCTGCCCGAGAAGACCGACGAGGTGCTGGAGTCCGACGGCTGGTTCCACACCGGCGACATCGGCGAACTCTCCCCGGACGGCTATCTGCGCATCACCGACCGCAAGAAGGACCTGATCAAGACCTCCGGCGGCAAGTACATCGCGCCCGCCGAGGTCGAGGGCCAGTTCAAGGCGGTGTGCCCGTACGTCTCCAACATCCTGGTCCACGGCGCCGACCGGAACTTCTGCACCGCCCTCATCGCCCTGGACGAGGTCGCGATCCTGGAGTGGGCCAAGGAGAACGGCCTGGAGGGCAGGTCGTACGCGGACGTCGTCGCCGCGCCGCAGACGGTGGAGATGGTCGACGGCTACGTCAGGCAGCTCAACGAGGGCCTCCAGCGCTGGCAGACCGTCAAGAAGTTCCGGCTGCTCCCGCGCGACCTGGACGTGGAGCACGGCGAGATCACCCCGTCCCTGAAGCTGAAGCGGCCGGTGGTGGAGCGCGAGTACAGGCATCTGATCGACGAGATGTACGCGGGCACCCGCGAGGCCTGACCGGGGCCGAAACGAACCGGAATCAACCGAACGAACGAAGCGGACGGATCCGTTGATCGGATCTGTCCGTCTTCGTATGCGGATCGCGTCCGGTTCTTGTCCTGGCTGGCTCATTTCGGTTACTCGGTGCTCATGGACGCGGTCTTTCTGTCACCCTGTCCGCGTCGTGCGTGCCGAGGGCGCGCGTCCGCACTGTCCGGGGAGCCGTCATGGTGGCCATTCCGACGCAACGGGAGACGCTCTCCCGCGGCGGTGACACGGCTGCGCAGCAGCGCGCTCAGGCGCGTACCCAGGCGCACGCGACCTTGCCCGGAAGCCCCCTCGCGCCGGGCTCCGCCCGTGCGCTGGCGCGCGCGGCGCTCACGGAGTGGCGGGAACTCGGCCTGACCGTTCCCGACCGCCTGGCCGACGACGTCCTGGTGGTCGTCAGCGAGCTGGTCACCAACGCCGTCGTGCACGCGGGCACCGATGTCGAGCTGGTCTGCCGCCTGGAGCCGGAGACCGGCGCGTGCGTCGTCGAGGTGTCCGACCAGCACCCCTCGCGCGCCCCCCGCGACCATGCCAGCGAGGTGCCGTACGCACCCCCGGAGTACGGCCGGGGGCTGCGGCTGGTCGCCGCGCTCGCCGAGGAGTGGGGCATCACCTACCGGACCGGAGCCAAGACGGTGTGGGCCCGGCTGCCCGCCGAGGGCGACGAGCGGGACACCGAGGCGTACGGCGCGGAGCCCGGCCTCGGCGTCGCCGAGATCCTCGCCCCCGACCCGCAGCGCGCCGAACGCGACCGCGAATGGCTGGGCCGTGGCGCCCTGTCCTTTCTCGCCGAGGCCTCCGACCTGCTCGCCGGGCAGCTCGACGAGGACCTGGTCGCCGCGCTCACCGGACAGTTGCTCGTGCCCCGGCTGGCCGACTGGTGCGCGGTGTGGCTGGAGGACGAGGCCACCGTCCGGGGCGGCTGGAGCGACGGCACGGGCGCCGCCGGGCCGCGCCTCGCCCGCGTCTGGCACGGCAGCGAGAACCACCTCGAGGAGCTGCGCCGCGCCCTGGAGAAGGACCCTCCGCAGCCCACCGAGGACTTACGCTCCGGCCCGGTCCCCTACCCCTGGCCCGCGCAGGCCCTCGGCCCCCGCGCGGCCGACGGCGCCGCGCTCGCCTACCGCCTGATCGCCGGCGGCCGCCCGCTGGGCACACTCGTCATCGGCCGGGCCGGCTTGACGCGCTTCCCCGACGAGATCACCGGGCTGGTGGAGGACCTGAGCCGACGGGTGGCGCTCGGCATCGGCGCGGCCCGGCAGTACGCCCGCCAGGCCACGATCAGCGCCGTGCTCCAGCGCGGACTGCTGCCCGGCGCGGTCGCCGAGATCCCGGGAGTCCACAGCGCCCTCGTCTACGAGCCCTGCGACCAGGGCGGTCCCAGCGGAGACTTCTACGACCTCTTCCCGGCGGGCGACGGCCGCTGGTGCTTCGCGGTGGGCGACGTCCAGGGCAAGGGCCCGGAGGCCGCCGTGGTCATCGGACTCGCCCGGCCCTGGCTGCGGCTGCTGGCCCGCGAGGGCTACGGCGTCGCCGACGTCCTGGACCGCCTCAACCAGCTCCTCCTCGACGACGCCACCGAGGCCGCCGACGCCGCCGCCCGGGCCCTCGTGGGCCCCGTCAACCCCGGCGACGGCCCCCAGACCCGCTTCCTGTCCCTGCTCTACGGCGAACTCGTCCCCTTCGACGGAGGCGTCCGCTGCACCCTCGCCAGCGCCGGGCACCCGCTGCCGCTGCGGCTCACCCGCACCGGGGACGTCCGCCCGGTCGCGCGCCCGCAGACCCTGCTCGGCGTCATCGAGGACGAGACGTACACCAGCGACGCCTTCGAGCTGAAGCCCGGCGACACGCTGCTGTGCGTCACCGACGGGGTGACCGAGCGGCGCTGCGGCTCGCGTCAGTTCGACGACGGCGACGGGCTCGCCGCCGCCCTCGCCGACTGCGCCGGGCTGGACGCCGGCTCGATCGCCGAGCGCATCCGGCTGCTCGTGCACGAGTTCGGAGAGCGCCCGCCCGAGGACGATCTGGCCCTGATGGTGCTCCAGGCGCAGTAGGCGGCAGTAGACGCAGCGATGGCGGGCCACCGCCCCGGGCCGGCCCGGCGGGGCAACCGCCCGGGTGCTGGACAATGGAGGACATGCCTTCCGCACTCCCCGACGGCGAGCCCGTCCCCGCCGACGGCGCACTGCCCGCGCAGGCGCTCGCCGGGGCGGCCGACCGCCCGCTCGGCTTCTACCTTCACGTCCCGTACTGCGCGACCCGCTGCGGGTACTGCGACTTCAACACCTACACGGCGACCGAGCTGCGCGGCACGGGCGGAGTCCTGGCCTCCCGGGACAACTACGCGGACACGCTGATCGACGAGATCCGCCTCGCCCGCAAGGTGCTCGGCGACGACCCGCGCGAGGTCCGCACGGTCTTCGTCGGCGGCGGCACGCCGACCCTGCTGGCCGCCGGCGACCTCGTACGGATGCTGGGGGCCGTCCGGGACGAGTTCGGCCTGGCGGCGGACGCGGAGATCACCACGGAGGCGAACCCGGAGTCGGTCGACCCGGCGTACCTCGCGACCCTCCGGGAGGGCGGCTTCAACCGGATCTCCTTCGGCATGCAGAGCGCGAGACAGCACGTGCTGAAGATCCTCGACCGGACCCACACCCCCGGCCGCCCCGAGGCGTGTGTGGCCGAGGCCCGAGCGGCGGGCTTCGAGCACGTCAACCTCGATCTGATCTACGGCACCCCCGGCGAGTCCGACGACGACTGGCGGGCGTCGCTGGACGCGGCGCTCGGCGCGGCCCCGGACCACATCAGCGCCTACGCGCTGATCGTCGAGGAGGGCACCCAACTCGCCCGGCGGATCCGCCGCGGCGAGATCCCGACGACGGACGACGACGTGCACGCCGACCGCTATCTGATCGCGGAAGAGGCGCTCTCGGCAGCGGGCTTCGAGTGGTACGAGGTGTCCAACTGGGCCACCTCCGAGGCCGGCCGCTGCCTGCACAACGAGCTGTACTGGCGCGGCGCCGACTGGTGGGGCGCGGGCCCGGGGGCGCACTCGCACGTGGGCGGGGTGCGCTGGTGGAACGTCAAGCACCCGGGGGCGTACGCGGCGGCGCTCGCGGAGGGCCGGTCGCCGGGGGCAGGGCGTGAGGTCCTGTCGGAGGAGGACCGGCGCGTGGAGCGGATCCTGCTGGAGCTGCGACTGCGGGAGGGGGTGCCGCTGGACCTGCTGCGTCCCGAGGGCCTGGCGGCGTCCCGGCGCGCCCTGGCCGACGGGCTGCTCGAGCAGGGGCCGTACGAGGCGGGGCGGGCCGTACTGACGCTGCGCGGGCGGCTGCTGGCGGACGCGGTGGTGCGGGACCTGGTGGACTGATCACTCCGGCGGGTGAATGCCCCCGGAACCCCGATTCGGTCCCTAACCTGGTTCGTAGTCTGCCGCTGACAGTACGCGGCGAATGTGGAGGCCACGGAGATGACCGCTGTGGACGAACGCGGAGTCGCAGAGTTCTTCGAGGGGTTCGAGCCGCCCGACGGACTCACGGTGGAGCTTCTGCGGGGGCAAATCGTGATGACGGCGAGCCCTGATCCGGTGCACAACCTGATCGTGATGCTGCTCGGGAGGCAGATTCCTCTTGAGCACTGGTACAGCCTTCAGACCCAGGACGTCGACATCATCGACGAAGCCAGCGAGCCTGTCCCGGATCTTGTGGTCGTCGCTCCCGAAATCCTGCCCGCTTCGGGTCGGCTCCTCCCGGCCAGTCTCGTCACGATGGTCGTCGAGGTGGTGTCGAAGACCAGCGTCGAGAGGGACTACTGCGTCAAGCGTTCCATCTACGCAGCGGGCGGGATTCCCATCTACCTCATCGTCGATCCGGTCATGGCGCAGTGCGTCCTGCTGACGTGGCCCGAAGGCAAGGGTGAGAGCGCCGACTACAAGGGGCAGACCAAGAGGAAATTCGGCGAACCGCTGCGGATCGAGGCGCTGGGCGTCGACCTGGACACCAGCGGGTTCGGCACGCTCCCCGACGTCAAGCCCCACCGCTTTCCGCTGCCGTGACGAAGTCGATCAGCTCCTCCACCCTTCCCAGCAGCTCCGGCTCCAGGTCCTTGTAGGACCCCACCCGCTTCAGGATCGCCTGCCACACCGCCCCGGTGTTCTCCGAGGGCCACCCCAGCGCACGGCACACGCCCGTCTTCCAGTCCTGGCCGTGCGGGACCGTGGGCCAGGCGGGGATGCCCAGCGCGGACGGCTTCACCGCCTCCCAGATGTCGATGTACGGGTGGCCCACGACCAGCGCGTGCTCGCTGGTCACCGACTCCGCGATCCGCCACTCCTTCGTGCCCGGCACCAGATGGTCCACCAGGACGCCCAGCCGCGCGTCCGGGCCCGGAGCGAAGGACTCGACGATCGACGGCAGGTGGTCTACGCCCTCCAGGTACTCCACGACCACGCCCTCGACGCGCAGGTCGTCGCCCCACACCTTCTCGACCAGCTCGGCGTCGTGCCGGCCCTCCACATAGATCCGCCCGGCGCGGGCCACGCGCGCGCGTGCGCCGGGGACGGCGACCGAGCCGGAGGCGGTGCGGGTGGGCCGTAGCGGAGCCGGCGCGGACGGCCGTACGAGCGTCACCACCCGACCCTCCAGCAGGAACCCGCGCGGTTCCATGGGGAACACCCGGTGTTTGCCGAAGCGGTCCTCCAGGGTCACCGTGCCCGCCTCGCAGCGGATCACCGCCCCGCAGAAACCGGTGTCGGGCTCCTCCACCACCAGGCCCGGTTCCGCGGGTACCTCCGGCACGGCCTTCGGCTTCTTCCAGGGAGGGGTCAGGTCGGCGGAATACTGGCGCATTCGAGTGACGATAGGAGAAGCAAGGCGCCGATCATCGCGACACGCCGAAGCGTGCCGCCAGGGCGTCCCGCTGGGCCCGGACGAAGGCCGCGTCCACCACCGCTCCGTGACCGGGGACGTACAGAGCGTCCTCGCCGCCCAGCTCCAGCAGCCGGTCCAGGGCGGCGGGCCATCCGGACGGCACGGCGTCGGGGCCGGCCTGGGGTTCGCCGGACTCCTCGACCAGGTCGCCGCAGAACACCACCGGTCGGTCGCCCGGCACCACCACCGCCAGGTCGTACGCGGTGTGGCCCGGCCCCACGTTCACCAGCAGCACATCGCGGCCACCCTCCAGCGTGAGGGCCAGTCGGTCGGAGACCTCGTGGCCGGGCCGTACCAGTGCCGCGGCAGCCTCGTCCGCCGCCCGCTCGTCCAGCCCGTGGTGTACGGCGTCCGCGCGCAGCTCCGCCCGCTCGCGGTCGTCGTCGTACACGGCGGACGACCCCTCGGCGGCGAAGACCTCCGCGTCCGGGAACGCCGCCGCTCCGAGCACGTGGTCGAAGTGCGGGTGGGTCAGCGCGAGAAGTGTCACACGGCCACCGGCGAGCTCCCGCGCCTGCGCCCGCAACCGGGCACCCTCCGCGAGGCTCGCCCCGGGGTCCACGAGCAGAGCGGCCCCCGCGCCGACGACCAGTCCCGCCGTGCAGTCCCACACCGGCAGCCGCACCCGGCCGACCCCCTCCGCCAGTCGCTCCCACCCCAGCTCTTCCCAAGTCACCGTCATGCCGCGACGCTAGCCCTCCCGGCATCGGCCTGTCGGCACCAGCCTTGCCGCCGGTATACCCGACGGCCGTACACTGGGCGCGGGAATGCTGGCACTCGTATGCGCCGAGTGCCAGGCGGGAGCCGAGGAAGATTCTGGAGGTGCGCGCGATGCTCAGTGAGCGACGGCTTCAGGTGCTGCGTGCCATCGTCCAGGACTACGTCGGCACCGAGGAGCCGGTCGGCTCCAAGGCCCTCACGGAGCGGCACAACCTCGGCGTCTCACCGGCCACGGTCCGCAACGACATGGCGGCCCTGGAGGACGAGGGCTACATCGCCCAGCCGCACACCAGCGCGGGCCGTATCCCCACCGACAAGGGCTACCGCCTCTTCGTCGACAAGCTCGCCGGGGTCAAGCCGATGACCGCGCCGGAGCGGCGCGCCATCCAGAACTTCCTCGACGGCGCCGTCGACCTCGACGACGTGGTGGCCCGCACGGTGCGGCTGCTGGCGCAGCTGACCCGGCAGGTCGCCGTGGTGCAGTACCCGTCGCTGACCCGTTCGACGGTGCGCCACGTGGAGCTGCTGTCGCTCGCGCCCGCGCGCGTGATGCTGGTGCTGATCACGGACACCGGGCGGGTCGAGCAGCGGATGGTGGACTGCCCGGCCCCGTTCGGGGAGGCCTCGCTCGCGGACCTGCGGGCGCGGCTGAACAGCCGGGTCGCCGGCCGCCGCTTCACGGACGTGCCGCAGCTGGTGGAGGACCTGCCCGAGGGCTTCGACCTCGAGGACCGCGGGACGGTCTCCACGGTGCTGTCCACGCTCCTGGAGACCCTGGTGGAGGAGAACGAGGAGCGGCTGATGATCGGCGGCACCGCCAATCTGACCCGCTTCGGACACGACTTCCCCCTCACCATCCGGCCCGTCCTGGAGGCGCTGGAGGAGCAGGTCGTCCTGCTGAAGCTGCTCGGTGAGACACAGGATCCGGGCATGACCGTGCGCATCGGTCACGAGAACGCCTACGAAGGACTCAACTCCACGTCCATCGTGTCGGTGGGCTACGGTTCGGGCGGCGAGGCAGTCGCCAAGCTCGGCGTGGTCGGACCGACCCGCATGGACTACCCGGGAACGATGGGAGCGGTACGCGCAGTGGCACGGTACGTCGGACAGATCCTGGCGGAGTCGTAAGTGGCCACGGACTACTACGCCGTTCTCGGCGTGCGTCGCGACGCGTCGCAGGAAGAGATCAAGAAGGCCTTCCGGCGGCTCGCGCGCGAGCTGCACCCGGACGTCAACCCGGACCCGAAGACCCAGGAGCGGTTCAAGGAGATCAACGCCGCTTACGAGGTGCTGTCGGACCCGCAGAAGAAGCAGGTCTACGACCTCGGCGGCGACCCGCTCTCGCAGTCGGGCGCGGCGGGTGCGGGCGGCTTCGGCGCCGGCGCCTTCGGCAACTTCTCCGACATCATGGACGCGTTCTTCGGCACGGCGTCGCAGCGCGGACCGCGCTCGCGCACCCGCCGGGGCCAGGACGCCATGATCCGGCTGGATGTGGAGCTGGACGAGGCCGCCTTCGGCACCACGAAGGACATCCAGGTCGACACGGCCGTCGTCTGCAACACCTGCAACGGCGAGGGCGCCGCGCCGGGCACCTCCGCCCAGACGTGCGACATGTGCCGTGGCCGCGGTGAGGTCTCGCAGGTCACCCGGTCCTTCCTGGGCCAGGTCATGACGTCCCGCCCCTGCCCCCAGTGCCAGGGCTTCGGCACCGTCGTGCCCACCCCGTGCCCGGAGTGCGCGGGCGACGGCCGCATCCGCGCCCGGCGCACGCTGACGGTGAAGATCCCGGCCGGTGTGGACAACGGCACGCGCATCCAGCTCGCGGGCGAGGGCGAGGTCGGCCCCGGCGGCGGCCCGGCCGGTGACCTGTACGTCGAGATCCACGAGCTGCCGCACCCGACGTTCCAGCGGCGCGGCGACGACCTGCACTGCACGGTCACCATCCCGATGACCGCGGCGGCCCTCGGCACCAAGGTGCCGCTGGAGACCCTGGACGGCCTGGAGGAGGTCGACATCCGACCGGGCACGCAGTCCGGCCAGTCGATCCCGCTGCACGGCCGGGGCGTCACGCATCTGCGCGGCGGCGGCCGGGGCGACCTCGTCGTCCACGTCGAGGTCCAGACCCCGAGCAAGCTCGACCCCGAGCAGGAGCGCCTGCTGCGCGAGCTGGCCAAGCTGCGCGGCGAGGAGCGGCCACAGGGGCAGTTCCAGCCCGGGCAGCAAGGGCTGTTCTCGCGGTTGAAGGATGCGTTCAACGGTCGCTGACCTGGGCTCATGATCGAAGGGAGGCGTCCGCTGCCGGCAGTGGGCGCCTCTCGCATATGCCGGAAGTCGGCCCGATTCGGAGCCTTGAGCAGGACGTGACACCATTCGCTCATGTCCTCCGCACTGACCGATCTCTTCCCGCACCCGATCGTGCAGGCCCCGATGGCGGGCGGTCCTTCCGGGCCGCGGCTCGCTGCCGCGGTGTCCGACGCGGGCGGGCTCGGGTTCCTCGCCGCCGGGTACAAGACCGCCGACGGGATGTACCAGGAGATCAAGCAGCTGCGCGGGCTGACCGGCCGCCCCTTCGGCGTGAACGTCTTCGTACCCCAGGCCGAGCATGCGGAGTCCGGCGCCGTCGACCTCTACGCCCAGCAGCTGGCAGGCGAGGCCACCTGGTACGGCACCGAGCTGGGCGACCCGGAGTGCGGACGGGACGACGGCTACGACGTCAAGCTCGCCGTGCTCCTCGACGACCCGGTGCCGGTGGTCTCCTTCCACTTCGGCGTCCCCACCCGCGAGGTGGTCGACTCCCTGCACCGGGCCGGCACCTTCACCCTGGTCACCGCGACGACCGTCGAGGAGGCGCTGGCCGTGCAGCGGGCGGGCGCGGACGCGGTGGTCGCCCAGGGCGTGGAGGCCGGCGGCCATCAGGGCACCCACCGCGACCTGCCGGAGAACGACGGCTCCGGCATCGGCGTGCTCTCCCTGGTCGCGCAGATCCGCGAGGCGGTGAACCTCCCGGTGGTCGCCGCCGGCGGCATCATGCGCGGCGGCCAGATCGCCGCCGTCCTCGCGGCCGGGGCGAGCGCCGCCCAGTTGGGCACCGCGTTCCTGACCACCCCCGAGTCCGGCGCGCACGACCTGCACAAGCAGGCCCTGACCGACCCCCTCTTCCCGCACACGGAGCTGACCCGCGCGTTCACCGGCCGGCCCGCCCGCGGCCTGGTCAACCGGTTCATGCGCGAGCACGGCCCGTACGCGCCGGCCGCCTACCCGGAGATCAACCACCTCGCCGCCCCGCTGCGCAAGGCCGCCGCCGAGGCGGGCGACCCGCAGGGCATGGCGCTGTGGGCGGGTCAGGGCCACCGCATGGCCCGCGAGCTGCCCGCCGGACAGCTGGTGGAGCTGCTGGCGGCCGAACTCGACGCCGCCCGGGCGGCGTTGTCCGCCCGTCCGTCGACGGGAGGTGACGTGCGATGACCGCACCGGTGTTCGTCGTCGACGAGCTGGCCGGGATCGGACCGGAGTTCGTGCTCGACGGCCCCGAGGGGCGGCACGCGGTGTCGGTGAAGCGGCTGCGGCCCGGTGAGGACGTGGTGCTCACCGACGGGCGCGGTCGCTGGACCGAGGGCGTGGTCAAGGCCGCCGAGGGCAAGGACCGGTTGGTCGTCATGGACGTGGAGACCCTGCACGAGGAGCCCCCGGAGTCCCCCCGCATCACCGTCGTGCAGGCCCTCCCCAAGGGCGACCGCGGTGAGCTGGCGGTGGAGACGATGACGGAGGTCGGCGTCGACACCGTCGTGCCCTGGCAGGCCTCCCGCTGCATCACGCAGTGGAAGGGCGAGCGCGGCCTCAAGGCGCTCGGCAAGTGGCGGGCGACCGCCCGCGAGGCCGGCAAACAGTCCCGCCGGGTCCGTTTCCCGGAGGTCGCGGACGCGGCGACGACCCGACAGGTTGCCGCACTTCTGGCCGAAGCGGACTTCGCCGCCGTCCTCCACGAGAGCGGCGAGGAACCCCTGGCCCGCGCCGAACTCCCCACCGACGGCGAGATCGTGCTCGTCGTCGGCCCCGAAGGGGGTGTCTCCCCGGAAGAGCTGGCGGCGTTCGAGGAGGCGGGAGCGAAGGCGTACGTCCTCGGGCGTACGGTGCTGCGTACATCGACCGCGGGGACCGCGGCGGCCGCCCTGCTGATGGGCCGGACCGGCCGCTGGTCCTGACAACCGCCGGTCCCGAACCGTAGAGGGATGCCGTGGAACTCGCCCAAGTCCGGCTGCTCGTCACCGACTTCGCCGCCGCCTACCGCTTCTACGCCGAGATCCTGGGCCTCAAGCCGCAGTCCGGGGCGGCCGAGGGGCCGTACGAGAAGTTCAGCCCGGCCACCGGGTCCGCGGGCATCGCCTTGCAGGACCGGACGATGATGGCCGAGGTGCTGGGCGAGCTGGGCGACGAGGCCAGCGGCCACCGCTCCCTGGTGGTCCTGCGCGTGGACGACCTCGACGCCTACTGTGCCGAGCTGACCGCCCGCGGCGCGACCCTGCTGCACGGCCCGGCCCCCATGACGGACCGCATGCGCGTCGCCCACCTCAAGGACCCGGAGGGCAACCTCGTGGAGCTCCAGGAGTGGCTGCTGCTGCGCGGCTGACGACGACGGCGGCCGGACGTGCCGCCGGACGTGCGGCCGGACGTGTGGCCGGACGTGTGGGTCGGACATGTGGCCGGTGGTGCGGGCGCGTGCGGCGCGTGTGTGGCCGTATGCGCTCTTCCACGGGGGGCGGGCCGGTGGCACGCTGGCGTGCATGGGGGTGTCGAGGTGGATGCGGCAACTGCCGCGCGGGCGGCGGACGATGGCCGCGGCGGGGCTCGTGGCGCTCGCCGCGGGCGGGGCCGTCGCATGTGATCCGGGTGGGCTGAGCACCGCGTCGGTGTCCTATACGACCGACCGCACGGCGACCGCCGAGCTGAACCGGCGGCACATCTCCGTGCGCCGGCTCAGCTGCACGGCCCACTACGACGACGGCGGCAGGACCGCCACGCCCGGGAAGCCGACGCCGTCGGCGTCCCGCGCCACCGTCGCCTCCGTCGACTGCCAGGGGGAGACCAAGGACGGCCGGAAGATCACCGTCACCGGCAAGGTCACCCGGGCCGTCAGCGGCGCCTGTGTGCGGGGGAACCTGACCGCGAAGGTGGGCGGCAGGGTGGTCTTCCACGTCAGCGGGCTCGGCGACTGCGACGCCACCACCGGCCCCACCTACCGGCCGCCCGGCACCCACGGGCAGCCGGGGCCGACGGTCACGGTCACCGTCACCCGGACCATCTGGTGCCAGGGCGACCCGACCTGCTGGCCGGTCCAGGGCAAGTGAGGTGCCCTGTCCACGGCGTGACGTGCGAAGGAGGCAGGGCCAAGTGATCCGGACCCCTGTCCGCGGCCGCCGCCGCTGCGTAGGGTGATCGGGTGACTCAGTCCGCATCGTCTGTGCTGTCCGTGTCGACGGCGGCGTACCTCCGTTTCCCCCATCTGCACGGCG
Source organism: Streptomyces sp. NPDC006393 (assembly GCF_040628575.1). Taxonomy (NCBI): domain Bacteria; kingdom Bacillati; phylum Actinomycetota; class Actinomycetes; order Kitasatosporales; family Streptomycetaceae; genus Streptomyces; species Streptomyces sp. NPDC006393. The sequence continues at coordinate 12,356 of NZ_JBEXZD010000063.1, read as the reverse complement.
AGTCGGTCGCCTTCACCGCCGAGGACGACGTGTGGCTCGCGCCGCTGGACGGCGGGCGCGCCTGGCGGGTCAGCGCCGACAACGTGCCGGTGAACCACCCCCGTGTCTCGCCCGACGGCACCACCGTCGCCTGGACCTCCACTCGGGACGGCGCCCCCGAGGTGCACATCGCCCCGGCCGACGGCGGCCCGGCCAAGCGCCTCACCCACTGGGGGAGTTGGCGCACCCAGGTGCGCGGCTGGACCCCGGACGGCCGGGTGCTCGCGCTGAGCACGCAGGGCCAGGCGAGCCTGCGCCGCAGCTGGGCCCGTGCCGTCCCGCTGGACGGCGGACCGGCCACCACCCTGCCGTACGGCCCGGTCGGCGACATCGCGTACGGGCCGCACACCGTGCTGCTGTCCGCGCCGATGGGCCGCGAGGCGGCCTGGTGGAAGCGGTACCGGGGCGGCACGGCGGGCAGGCTGTGGATCGACCGGGAGGACACCGGCGAGTTCGTACGGCTGCACGAGGAACTGGACGGCAACCTCGAGTACCCGCTGTGGGTGGGGGAGAGGATCGCGTTCCTCTCCGACCACGAGGGCACCGGCGCGCTGTACTCCTCCCTCGCCGACGGCTCCGACCTGCGCCGGCACACCCCCCTCGACGGTTTCTACGCCCGCCACGCCGCCACCGACGGCACCCGGGTCGTCTACTCCTGTGCCGGTGAACTCTGGCTCCTGGACGACCTCGACGGCGCCGAACCGCGCCGGCTCGACATCCGGCTCGGCGGCCCGCGCGTGGACCTCCAGCCCTACCCGGTGAACGCCTCCCGCTGGTTCGGCTCCGCCGCCCCCGACCACACCGCGCGCGGCAGCGCCGTCGCCGTGCGCGGCGCCGTGCACTGGGTCACCCACCGCTCCGGCCCCGCCCGCGCGCTGGCCGCCGACCCCGGCGTACGGGCCCGGCTGCCGCGCACCTTCCGCGCCGAGGGCGAGGAGTGGGTGGTGTGGGTGACGGACGCCGAGGGCGACGACGCCCTGGAGTTCGCGCCCGCCACCGGCCCGGCCCCCGGCGCGACCCCGCGCCGGCTGGCCGCGGGGCGGCTCGGCCGGGTCCTGGAACTGGCCATGGCCCCCGACGGCGGCCGGGCCGCGGTCGCCTCCCACGACGGGCGGCTGCTGCTCGTCGAACGCGAGACCGGCGAGGTCCGCGAGGTCGACCGCAGCGAGCACGGCGACGTCACCGACCTCGCGTTCTCCCCCGACTCCACCTGGCTGGCCTGGTCCCACCCCGGACCGCGCCCGCTCAGCCAGATCCGGCTGGCCCACACCACCGACCTGTCGGTCACCGACGCGACCCCGCTGCGCTTCCAGGACTACGCCCCCGCGTTCACCCTGGACGGCAAGCACCTCGCCTTCCTCTCCCACCGCTCCTTCGACCCCGTCTACGACGAACACGTCTTCGACCTGGCGTTCGTGGAGAGCTCCCGCCCCCATCTGATCACCCTGGCCGCGACCACGCCCTCCCCGTTCGGGCCGCAACGGCACGGCCGCCCCTTCGAGGTCTCCGAGAAGGAGGAGACCCCGGACAGCGAGGGCACCCCGACGACGCGGATCGACCTCGACGGCCTCGCCGACCGCATCGTGCCCTTCCCGGTCGAGGCCGCCCGCTACTCCAACCTGCGCGCCGCCCGTGACGGCGTGCTGTGGCTGCGGCACCCGGTCACCGGAGTGCTCGGCGCCTCCCGCGCCACCCCCGACGATCCCGACCCGAAGACCGAGCTGGAGCGCTACGACCTCGCCCAGCAGCGCATCGAGCATCTGGCCGCCGACGCCGACCACTTCGAGGTCAGCGGAGACGGCAAGCGCGTCCTGCTGTGGACCGACGACAAGCTGAAGGTCGTCCCCAGCGACCGGCGCGCCTCCGGCGACGAGGACAGCGACTCCAACATCACCGTCGACCTCGGCCGGGTCCGGCAGACCGTCGACCCGGCCGCCGAGTGGCGGCAGATGTACGAGGAGACCGGCCGCGTCATGCGGGACAACTTCTGGCGGCCGGACATGGGCGGCGTGGACTGGGACGGCGTCCTCGACCGCTACCGGCCCGTCCTGGACCGCCTCGCCACCCACGACGACCTCGTGGACCTGCTGTGGGAGGTGCACGGCGAACTGGGCACCTCGCACGCCTACGTCACCCCCTACGGGAGCTTCGGCGACGGCCCGAGGCAGGGCCTGCTCGGCGCGGACGTCTCCCGGCACGAGGACGGCAGCTGGCGCATCGACCGGATCCTGCCCTCGGAGACCTCCGACCCCGAGGCGCGCAGTCCGCTCGCCGCGCCCGGCGTCGCGGTGCGCGCCGGCGACGCGATCGTCGCGGTCGGCGGCCGTCCGGTCGACCCGGTGACCGGGCCCGGCCCGCTGCTGGTCGGCACGGCGGGCAAGCCCATCGAGCTGACCATCTCCCCGTCCGGCGGCGGCGAGGTGCGCCACGCCGTCGTCGTGCCCCTCGCCGACGAGGAGCCGCTGCGCTACCACGCGTGGGTCGCCGACCGCCGCGCCTACGTCCACGAGAAGTCCGGCGGCCGGCTCGGCTACCTCCACGTGCCCGACATGCAGGCCCCCGGCTGGGCGCAGATCCACCGCGACCTGCGCGTCGAGGTGGCCCGCGAGGGCCTGGTCGTGGACGTCCGGGAGAACCGCGGCGGCCACACCTCCCAGCTCGTGGTGGAGAAGCTGGCCCGGCGGATCGTGGGCTGGGACCTGCCCCGCGGCATGGGCCCGGAGAGCTACCCGCGCGACGCGCCGCGCGGCCCCGTCGTCGCCGTCGCCAACGAGTTCTCCGGCTCCGACGGCGACATCGTCAACGCGGCGATCAAGGCGCTGGGCATCGGTCCGGTCGTCGGCACCCGCACCTGGGGCGGCGTCATCGGGATCGACAGCCGCTACCGCCTGGTCGACGGCACCCTGATCACCCAACCGAAGTACGCCTTCTGGCTGGAGGGCTACGGCTGGGGCGTCGAGAACCACGGCGTGGATCCGGACGTGGAGGTCGTCCAGCGACCGCAGGACCACGCGGCGGGCCGCGACACCCAGCTCGACGAGGCGATCCGGCTCGCCCTGGAAGCCTTGGAGACCACCCCGGCGAAGACCCCGCCGTCCCTGCCCTAGCTGCGGGCAGCGGTGTCCGTAACCCGCGGGCATACGTGCCTCCCCCAGTGCTTGACGCCTGGGAGGTACCCCCAGGGCGGCACGGGTGGGCGCGGGCGGCACCCCGCAAAGCCGGGCTGCGCAACCCGCCCCCAGCACAACTCCGGGCACCAGGAAAGCATCCCTCGCTAACATGCCCTAGTACTCGATCACTCCGGAGGAGCACCCATGGCAGGGGAACCCCAGGACGACTGCCTGTTCTGCAAGATCGTCGCGGGGCAGGTCCCGGCGACGATCGTCCGTGAGACGGACACCACCGTCGCCTTCCGCGACATCAACCCCCAGGCACCCACCCACGTCCTGGTGATCCCGAAGGCGCACTACAAGGACGCCGCCACCCTCGCCGCCGCCGCCCCGGAACTCGCCGCGGACGTGCTGCGCGAGACCCGGACGATCGCCGACGAGGACAAGCTCGACAGCTACCGCATCGTCTTCAACACCGGCCCCGGCGCCGGCCAGACCGTCTGGCACGCCCACGCCCACGTCCTGGGCGGCCGCGGCCTCCAGTGGCCCCCCGGCTAGGACCCGGCAGGAGACATGTCCGTGCGTGAACTCGTCGTCCTCGGCACCGCCAGCCAGGTCCCGACCCGCCACCGCAACCACAACGGCTATCTGCTGCGCTGGGACGGCGAGGGCATCCTGTTCGACCCCGGCGAGGGCACCCAGCGCCAGATGCTGCGCGCCGGGGTCGCGGCGCACGACCTGAACCGGATCTGTGTCACCCACTTCCACGGCGACCACTCGCTCGGCCTGGCCGGGGTGATCCAGCGCATCAACCTCGACAAGGTGCCGCACCGGATCACCGCGCACTACCCGCTCTCCGGCCGGCGCTTCTTCGACCGTCTGCGGTACGCCACCGCCTACCGTGAGACCGTCTCGCTCTCCGAGGCCCCGGTCGACGCCGACGGCACCCTCGCCACCACGGAGAACTACACCCTTCAGGCCCGCCGGCTCTCCCACCCCGTGGAGTCCTACGGCTACCGGCTCGTCGAGCCCGACGGGCGCCGCATGCTGCCCGACCGGCTCGCCGCGCACGGGATCAAGGGCCCGGACGTGGGCCGCATCCAGCGGGAGGGGGCGCTGAACGGCGTCCCGCTGGAGGCGGTGAGCGAGGTGCGGCGCGGACAGCGGTTCGCGTTCGTCATGGACACCCGGCTGTGCGAGGGGGTGCACGCCCTCGCCGAGGGCTGCGACCTGCTGGTGATCGAGTCCACCTTCCTCGACGGGGACGAGGGGCTGGCCGAGGAGTACGGCCACCTGACGGCCGGTCAGGCGGCACGGGTGGCGCGGGACGCGGGCGTACGGCACCTGGTCCTGACGCACTTCAGCCAGCGCTACACCGAGCCCGAGGAGTTCGAGCGGCAGGCGCGTGCGGCCGGGTTCGAGGGCGAGCTGACCGTGGCGTACGACCTGCTCCGGGTGCCGCTTCCGAAACGACGGTGACCAGGCCGTACGATGCTCTGATGCCCCTGCCCAAAGCAGAACTGCACCTGCACATCGAAGGCACCCTGGAGCCCGAGCTGGCTTTCGAGCTGGCCGCGCGCAACGGCGTGACGCTGCCGTACGCCGACACCGACGCGCTCCGCGAGGCCTACCGGTTCGAGGACCTCCAGTCCTTCCTGAACCTGTACTACGAGCTGATGGCCGTCCTGCGCACCGAGCGGGACTTCGAGGACCTGGCGAACGCCTATCTCGCGCGGGCCGCCGCACAGGGCGTGCGGCACGCCGAGATCTTCTTCGACCCGCAGGCCCACACCGTGCGCGGGGTCGGCATGGGCACGGTCGTCGAGGGTCTGTGGCGGGCGCTCGGCCGCAGCGCGGAGAACCACGGCGTCTCCACCCGGCTCATCATGTGCTTCCTGCGCGACGAGTCCGCCGAGTCGGCCCTGGCGACGCTGGACGCGGCCAAGCCGTACCTCGACCGGATCACCGGTGTCGGACTCGACTCCGCCGAGGTCGGGCACCCGCCGACGAAGTTCCGCGCGGTCTACGAGGCCGCCGCCGCCCTCGGGCTGCGCCGCGTGGCGCACGCCGGTGAGGAGGGCCCGCCGGAGTACATCACCGAGGCGCTGGACGTGCTCGGCGTGGAGCGCGTCGACCACGGGCTGCGCTGCCTGGAGGACCCCGCGCTGGTCGAGCGGCTGGTCAGCGAGCGGGTTCCGCTGACCCTGTGTCCGCTGTCGAACGTCCGGCTGCGCACCGTGGACACCCTGGCCGACCACCCGCTGCCCGCCATGCTCGACGCCGGTCTGCTGTGCACGGTCAACTCCGACGACCCGGCCTACTTCGGCGGCTACGCCGGTGACAACTTCGCAGCCGTCCACCGCACCCTCGGCCTGACCGGGGAGCGGCTGCGCGAGCTGGCCCGCAACTCCTTCCTCGCCTCCTTCCTGGAGGACGACGAGGAGCGGCGCGCCCGCTACCTCGCCGAGGTCGAGGCGTACCAGTTCGGGGACGCGGTGTCGTAGGCGCTGCGCACGGCCGCGGCGGGCGCCTCCACCGGGACGTCCACGACCGGCAGGAGCCGCCTGCCCGCGCGCAGTGCCACCGCCGCCAACGGCACGGCGGTCAGCAGCAGGACGAGGGCCAGCACCTCGCCCATCACCGGGTAGCCCGCCCGTTCCGCCAGCAGGCTCCCGGTCAGCGGGCCCGCCGCCGTGCCCAGGGAGCACGCCGATCCGACGAACACCGCCCAGCGGCCGCGCGGGTCGAGTGAGGCGGCGAGGCAGATGACGTACGTCTGCACCACCGGATAGAACAGGTTCCAGGCGATCTCCCCGCCCGCGAACGCCGGCAGGTCGGTGGCCGAGGCGCTGAGCGCGATGCAGCCCGCGATCAGCACCGTGCCGCCGCCTATGGGCAGCGCCCGGCCGAGCCGTGTGCCGAGCGCGCCCGCACCGGCGACCCCGGCCAGTCCGGCGCCGAGCGCCACCGCGAACACCGCGCCGACGGTGACCTCGGTGAGGTGCGCCTGGGTGAGCCCGAGCCGGCCGCTCACGCCCCACAGGGCGTTCTGCGCCAGGGACCAGCAGGGCATGGTCGCGGCCAGCAGCAGCCCGGCGCGGCGGTGGGGAAGCCGCCGCTCGCCGGCCACGGACCGGTCCGGGACCGCGGGGCCGGCCAGGCGGCCGGTGAGCGGCCAGACGGCGAGCGCGGTCAGGGCGAGCGCGGCCAGGGGGAGGCCGTGGCCCGGCCCGAGGTGAGGCAGCGTCAGATACAGGGCTCCGGCGAGGGCGGAGACGCAGAGCAGGCCGTACGTCGTGACGCGGTGCGGGTCGCGATGGGCGGCGAAGCCGCTCACGGCGACCGCGGTGAGCGTGCCCGAGCCGAACCCGCCGGCCACCGCACCGGCGACGACCGCGGGTACGACGGTGGTGAGGGCGGCACCGCCGTAGCCGAGGAAGGCGAGCACGAGGCCGAGGCGGGCGAGCGGGCGCGTCCCGGTCCGGTCGACCCGGGAAGCCAGCAGGAAACCCGCCGTCGCCGAACTCAGCAGCAGCGCACTGCCGATGGCGCCCGCCTGGGTGGCGGAGAGCGGAAGGCCGCTGTCGAGCCTTCCGACGGTGGTCGGCAGCAGGTAGGGGGCGAGGTTCCCGGCCGTGAAAAGGGCGACGAGGGGCCAGGGCAGGGGGCGGCGGGCGGACACGGGCGTTCCCAGAAAACGGCTCGTACAACGAGATTCGGAAAGAGGGGGAGGGGCGACGGTCGTCGACGGACGTGCCCGCGCGAACAAGTTGTATCAAGCACGTGGTTCGGTGAAGAGCAGCGGGCGGTGCGATCTGCGTCACGTTTTGGTTTGCGGGGTGGGGGCGCGGGTAGGAGGTGGCACTCGTTGTTCCTGTATGTGGACGCTATTCATAAGAAGGGATGGGGAGGGATAGTCTGGTGGGCGGCGCGCCCCCGCCGGCCTCGCCGACCGCAATCCCTCGACCCGCCGACCCCTCGGCCGCAAGGCCCTCCTTCACCGCCGGACCGACCTCGTAGGAGCCTCCCTGTGACCCGTGCCGCCGACGCTGCCCGTGATCTGACCGTCGCCGAGGTGCGGCTGACGCCGATCCTGGTCGCCGACCCGCCGCTGCTGAACACGCAAGGCGTCCACCAGCCGTACACCCCCCGGCTGATCGTGGAGGTCGTCACCGCCGACGGGATCACCGGGCTCGGGGAGACCTACGGCGACACCAAGTACCTGGAGCTCGCCCGACCGCTCGCCGAGCGACTCACCGGACGGCCGGTCATGGACGTGAACCGACTGTTCGCGACCGACCTCGGCGTGGACGAGTCCCGGGTCAGCGGGAAGGTGGACGCGGGCGGACTGCGCGGGGTCCAGACCGCCGACAAGCTGCGCCTGTCCGTGCTGTCCGCCTTCGAGGTCGCCTGCCTCGACGCCCTCGGCAAGGCGCTCGGCCTGCCCGTGCACGCGCTGCTCGGCGGAAAGGTGCGGGACTCGGTCGACTACAGCGCCTACCTCTTCTACAAGTGGGGCGCTCACCCCGAGGGCGTGCCGTCCGAGAAGGACGACTGGGGCACCGCCCTCGACCCGGCCGGAGTGGTGGAGCAGGCCCGCCGGTTCAAGGAGCGCCACGGCTTCACCTCCTTCAAGCTCAAGGGCGGGGTCTTCCCGCCGGAGCAGGAGATCGCCGCCGTACGGGCCCTGGCGGAGGCGTTCCCCGGGCACCCGCTGCGGCTGGACCCCAACGGGGCCTGGTCGGTGGAGACGTCGGTGAGGGTGGCGCGGGAGCTGGGGGACCTGCTCGAGTACCTGGAGGACCCGGCGCTGGGCACACCCGCCATGGCCGAGGTGGCGGCGCGCACCGGGGTGCCGCTGGCCACCAACATGTGCGTGACGACGTTCGCCGAGATCAAGGAGGCGGTCGCCAAGGACGCGGTGCAGGTGGTCCTCTCCGACCACCACTACTGGGGCGGCCTGCGCAACACCCAGCACCTGGCGGCGCTGTGCGACGCCTTCGGCGTGGGCGTGTCCATGCACTCCAACACGCACCTGGGGATCAGCCTGGCCGCGATGACCCACGTGGCGTCCACCGTGCCGAACCTGCACCACGCCTGCGACACGCACTACCCCTGGCAGTCCGAGGACGTCCTCACCGAGCGCCTCGCCTTCGAGGGCGGCCGGGTCGCCGTCCCGGACGCCCCCGGCCTCGGTGTCGGACTCGACCGCGACGAACTGGCCCGGCTGCACCGGCGGTGGGCCGCGGACGACGGCTCGCTCAGGGACCGCGACGACGCGGCGGCGATGCGGGTCGCCGAACCGGGCTGGGCGACGCCCGCGGTGCCCCGCTGGTAGGCGCCCACCGGCCCCGGCCGCCCCGCCGGGGCCGCCCCGCCCCGGCGTGACCGCCGACGCGTTGTCAGCCCTCTGGTGCACACTGGCCTGATCCGCACCACGTCAGGGAGCGCACCGTGACCGCGTCCAGCACACCCGCCGGAAAGGGGCCGGACCGCCAGGACCAGGGACACCGCCAGGACCAGGGACCGGGGGGCCGGGAGTACATCGTCGGGGCGCCGCACGCCCACCTCGGTCCGCAGTTCGATCCGCTGGCCGGGCTGCGGGCCACGGGCGACCCGCCCTGGGACGTGTACCTCACGGGCACCGTCTTCCTGGACATCATCTTCACCGGGCTCGACTCCGCACCGGTGCGCGGGACCGAGTCCTGGGCGCGCGGCATGGGGTCGAGCCCGGGCGGCGTGGCCAACATGGCGACCGCACTGGCCCGCCTCGGCCTGCGCACGGCGCTCGCCGCGGCCTTCGGCGACGACCACTACGGCGAGTACTGCTGGGACGCGCTGGAGCAGGGCGAGGGCATCGACCTCTCGCCGTCCCGCACCGTGCCCGGCTGGCACTCCCCGGTCACCGTCTCCATGGCCTACGAGGGCGAGCGCACGATGGTCTCGCACGGCCACGAGCCACCCCCCGACGCCGAGTTCGCGCAGGAGGGCGCGCTCACCTGCCCGCCCCGCGCGCGAGCCGCCGTGGCCTCCCTGATCCCCGGCAGGCGCTCGCCCTGGATCGCCGAGGCCGCGCACCGGGGCACACGCATCTTCGGGGACGTCGGCTGGGACGAGACCGGCGCCTGGGACCTGGCGGCCCTGCCCGACCTCGAGCACTGCGAGGCGTTCCTGCCCAACGCCCAGGAGGCCATGCGCTACACCGGCACCGACTGCCCGCGTACGGCCGCTCGCGCGCTCACCGCCCTCGTGCCGGTCGCGGTGGTCACCCTCGGCGCGGAGGGCGCCTACGCCGTCGACCGGCGCACCGGGGAGACCGCCGAGGTGCCCGCCATCGCCGTGGAGGCGCTGGACCCCACGGGCGCGGGCGACGTCTTCGTGGCCGGCTTCGTCACCGGCACGCTGGCCGGCTGGCCGCTGGCCGACCGCCTCGCCTTCGCCGGCCTCACCGCCGCGCTGTCCGTGCAGGAGTTCGGCGGCTCGCTGTCGGCGCCCGGCTGGTCCGAGGTCGCGGCCTGGTGGCGCAAGGTCCAGTCGGTGGACGCCCAGGACCCGGCGGCCCTGCGGCGGTACGCCTTCCTGGGGGACCTGGTGCCGGAGACGTGCGCGCAGCCGTGGCCGCGGCGCAGGGCCGTACCCACCATCGGCTTCGGCAGGTCCGCGTGACCGGCCGCGCCCAACGACGCCGGTCGCTCGACCGCCCGCTGCACATACCGGGCTGACGTACGGGGCCGCCCACCGGACCGCCCCTCGCCCGCAGGCACACCAGGTCATGGCGCCGGGCCGGGCCCGAGCCGGAGCACGGCATTGACAGTTGACGTTTGCTGCTCAATTATCGGCTGAATCAAGCACGATTTTGCAGTCAAGCGCGATTTTGCCGTCATCTTGCAGGCACGCACGATGACGCACGGGCTCCCGCACCTCCTGACCATGACTTGCTGCTCCGGACTCCCACCGTCGAAGGACATGCGTCGTGCGCAGACCAACAGGCAGACCCCGAGTGCTCCTCGCCGCCCTCGCCCTGGCTCTCGCCCTCCCCGTCGGCCTCTCCGCGCAGAACCGCGCACAGGCCGCCCCCGCCCCCCGGACCCCCCAACTCGCCACGTCCGCCGCCGAACTCACCCTGACCGTCCCCCCGGACCGCACCGCACCCGGCTACACCCTCCATGTGGCGACGGATCAACTCGCCCTCACCACCCGCCGTTCCGGAACCACCGTCCTGGCCACCGCGCCCGGTGACACCGGAGCCCTCCGCTTCCGCACCGCCGGGACCTGGCAGCACGCCACCCGCGTCACCGACTGGTCCTGGAAGAACGGCGTCCTGACCCTCACCGCCGCCACCACCGCGCCCGGGGCCACGGTCCAGGCCCGCGTCACCCCCTCCGCCGACCGCTACCAGCTCGACTGGCAGGTCAGCGGCCTCACCCCCGAACGCCTCGGCCTGGCCTACGACTTGAAGTCCGCCGGCCACTGGTACGGCCACGGCGAGGCCCAGACGCCGAACGGCGGCCCCGGCACCGACCAGCCCTGGCCGCTCGACACCGGCCAGGTCGTCCACCCCGCCTTCGGCCCGGCCTCGTACTACATGATCGACCCCTTCTGGTACACCTCCGCCGCGACCGGACTGCGTGTGGACACCGGTCACGTCATGGACGTGGCGATCAACCAGAACACGGACGGTGTCGGCCGCTTCGACATCGAGTCGGCGGACCCGTACCGGGCGACGGTCTTCGTGGAGCGGACCCCCCTCGACGTCTACCGCGACTACGTCGGCATCGTGGGCAAGCCCACGAAGAGCGACGCCGGCTACCGGCAGTACGCCGAGCCCGTGTGGAACTCCTGGGCGCAGTTCTACACCCACGTCGACCAGGCCAAGCTCCTCGACTACGCCCAGGACCTGCACGACAACGGCATCACCGGCCACGCCCTCCAGCTCGACGACAAGTGGGAGTCCAACTACGGGAACATGACCTTCGACCCGAAGGCGTACCCCGACCCCAAGGCGATGTCGCGGAAGATCCACGACCTGGGCTTCGACTTCGGCCTCTGGGTCACCCTGTGGATCAACCTCGACTCCGACCAGTACCAGTACGCCGCCGACCACGGCTACCTGCTCAAGGACGCCACCGACACCGCCAAGCCCTGCACGGTCACCTGGTGGAACGGCACCGCGGGCATCGTCGACCTCGGCAACCCGGAGGCGAAGGCCTGGTACGAGGGCCGGCTGAAGTCCCTCATGGACACCTACGACGTCGACGGCCTGAAGTTCGACACCCGCTTCTTCGACGAGAAGTGCGCCCCGCACGAGGGCTACAAGCCCACGGACTACCAGCGCCTGGGCGCCCAACTCGCCGACACCTACGACCTCCAGGGCGTGGGCATCCGCGTCCACTGGGACAGCGCCGCGCACCAGGCCGGGTTCGTCACCCGCCAGGTCGACAAGGGCACCGGCTGGAACTCCCTGCGCGCCTCCGTCACCCAGAACCTCGCCATCTCCACCATCGGCTATCCCTTCGTCACCACCGACATGATCGGCGGCTCCAGCGCCCAGCCCGCGCCGACGAAGCAGGTCCTGGTCCGCTGGGCGCAGTCGGCCGCCCTGATGCCGCTGATGTACGCCTCCACGTCCCCCGTGGACACGATCGACCCCAGAACGGGCCAGAAGGTGGTGTACGACGAGGAGACGATCGCCCTCTACCGCGAGGCCATCGCCCGCCACGCCCGCCTCGCCCCGTACATCTGGGACCAGGTCCAGCAGACCCTGAGGACCGGCGACCCGATCATGCGCCCCCTGTTCTTCGACTTCCCGGAGGACAAGCCCGCCTACACGATCACCGACGAGTGGATGCTGGGCCCGGCCGTCCTGGCGGCCCCCCAGCTCACCGACGCCCCCACCAGAAGCATCCACCTGCCCCCGGGCACCTGGTACGACGTGGCCCACGGCCGAGCCGTCCACGGCGGCAGGACCCTCACGTCCTACGCCACGCCCCTGGGCACCACCCCGGTCTTCGTGAAACTGGGCGCGAAGGGAGCGGACAAGGCCCTGCGGGCCCTGCGCTGAGAAACCCACCGCACGATCAGAGGGCCGGCCGCCAAGGGGCGACCGGCCCTCGGGCACGCAGGGGGCAGGGGTGCAGGGGACGGAGTCCCCGCCGGGGTCTCGGAACAGCACACCACACATCACCAGTCCCTAGGTTCATAAACTGG
>NZ_JBEXZD010000062.1:0-45605 GCF_040628575.1 Streptomyces sp. NPDC006393 | reverse complement strand
GCTTCCCTTCGGTGTTTCCGACTCTATCAGATCTTTTCCGACCCGATTTCCTCGGTGCTTTCCAGGTTCCCGCTCTCGCGTTTCCCTTTCCGGCGATCCCGACTTTATCAGAACTTTCGCGCCGGTCTGACCGGCCTTCGCTTCCGATTCATCGGGAGGGCTTCTCTGAAATCGACGTTTCCAAGAAGCAGGCAGATGTTCACTGCGGCCCCGTGGACTGGGTCCACCTCCGGGCAACTGTTTGAATCTACCTCCTCATCGGCTCCGTGTCAACGGCTCCGGTGGGGCGAAGAGGACACTAGCAGTTCAACGGACGTTCATGCACATCAGGCGGCCGTCGGCACGCCGGTGCTTCGCTCGTCTGCCGCGACGTCACCCGTTTCGCCGCTACGTACGGCGCGGCCGCCGAGGACGTAGACGTAGGTCAGGAAGGACAGCTCGGCCACGATCCCGACGCCTATGCGGGCCCAGGTGGGCAGGCCCGAGGGGGTGACGAAGCCTTCGATGGCGCCGGACACGAGGAGGACCAGGGCGAGGCCGATCGCCATGCCCACGGCCGCGCGGCCCTCCTCGGCGAGGGCCGCGCGGCGGGTGCGCGGCCCCGGGTCGATGACGGTCCAGCCCAGGCGGAGGCCCGTGCCGGCGGCGACGAAGACCGCGGTCAGTTCGAGCAGGCCGTGCGGGAGGACGAGGCCGAGGAAGGTGTCGAGGCGTCCGGCCGAGGACATCAGCCCGATGCCGACACCGAGATTGAGCATGTTCTCGAAGAGGATCCAGAGGACCGGCAGTCCCAGGAAGACGCCCAGGACCAGGCACATGGCGGCGGCCTGGGCATTGTTCGTCCACACCTGGGCGGCGAAGGCCGCCGCGGGGTGGCTGGAGTAGTACGTCTCGTACTCGCCGCCGGGTCGGGTGAGCTGCCGTAGCTCACTGGGGGCCGCGATCGTGGACTGCACCTCCGGATGAGTGCCGATCCACCATCCGAGGAGTGCCGCGACGACGGTGGAGACGACGGCCGTGGGTACCCACCAGTGGCGCGCCCGGTACACCGCCGCGGGGAAGCCCTCCAGGAGGAAGTGGGTGACGTCGCGCCATGACGCTCGCCGGGTTCCCGTCACGGCGCTGCGCGCGCGTGCCACGAGCTGGCTGAGCCGGCCGGTCAGCTGCGGGTCCGGGGCGCTGGACCGGATCAAGGAGAGGTGGGTGGCGGCACGTTGGTAGAGGGCGACGAGTTCGTCGGCCTCCGTGCCGGTGAGACGGCGCCGGCGGCGGAGCAGGACTTCGAGGCGGTCCCACTCGGCTCGGTGGGCGGAGACGAAGACGTCCAGGTCCATCGGGTCTGCCTGCTCCTCGGCTGGTTGATCGACTGTCCGTCGGATGCGTCAGCTTGTCGTACTGCGGCGCGATTGCCCACAGCTTGGCAGACTGGCCGTCTCCAAGGCGGGCCAGGGGAAGGTGGCGGGCGTGAGTGAGCTGGTGACGGGCGAGGCGGTGGCGCTGGAACTGCGCCCTGCGAGGCTGCCCAGCAGGGCACTGGCCGTCCTGCTCGACCTCGCCGTGGCGATGACGGCCTATGTGATGGTGAGCATCGCCCTCTTCGCCGCCACGGCGTCGCTGGACGAGGCGGCGCAGATCGCGCTGTCGATCGCCACCTTCCTGCTGGTTCTGGTGGGCGGACCGATCGCGGTGGAGACGCTCAGCCATGGGCGGTCGCTCGGGAAGCTGGCGTGCGGGCTGCGTGTCGTCAGGGACGACGGCGGGCCGATCCGGTTCCGGCACGCGCTGGTGCGCGGCGCTCTCGGCGTGGTGGAGATTCTGATGACGTTCGGAATCGTCGCCTGTATCGCCTCCTTGGTGTCCGGCCGCGGACGTCGGCTGGGTGACGTCTTCGCGGGCACCCTCGTGGTGCGGGAACGGGTGCCGGCCGGGCAGGCGTCCTTCGTGCCCCCGCCGCCGCCCTGGCTGGCCGGGCGGTTCTCGGCCCTCGACCTGTCGTCGGTGCCCGACGGGCTGTGGCTTGCGATCCGGCAGTACCTGACCCGGATGCGGCAGTTGGATCCGCAGGTCGGCTCGGGCATGGCGGAGCGGCTCGCCGTCGATCTCTCGGCGCGCACGGGGGCTCCGGTGCCGCCCGGGGTTCCGCCGGCCATGTATCTGGCGGCGGTGTTGCAGGAGCGGCAGGTCCGCGAGGCCCGGCGGGCCTTCGGGAACGGTGCGACGGCGGCCGGGCCGGGCGCCCAGGCCTTTCCCCCGCCCCCGGTGTCCGCTCCCGCGCCCCAGGCGCCGGCTCACCACCCCGGACCACCGGCGTCGGCCTTTCCCGTCCCGCAGGCGCCGTCCCCTTCCGCGCCGCGGCCCGAGCCGGCCAGTGGGGAGAGGCCGGCCACCGGGTTCGTGCCTCCCGCGTAGGGCGGTCGGCTCGCCGTCGCTCGGCGTCGGCTCGGGAGCCGGGGTCAGTCGGTGAAGACGGAGGGTGGTGACTGGAGGTCCTCGAGCTCGACGCCGGGGGCCGCCAGGACCACGTCACCGGTGATGTGGACGGTGTGCCGCTCCCCCGTGTCCAGGGCTGTGACCTGGTATTCGTCCACGGTCAGAGGGGCGTTGTCAGTGGCGTGTGCTTCTCTTTTCACCAGGGCCCAGGACTGGTCCACGGTGCGGGGGGCGAGGACCGGTTCCGTGAAGGTGACGAGGCGTACGCGGGTCACGGAGGCCGAGGGGGTGAGGCGGAGGAGACGGGCGGTGGCGATGAGGAAGGCGGGGGAGGTGCCGGTGAAGGCATGGGCGCGCACATTGCCTTCGGTGGCATGGGTTCCGGTGGGGTCGGTGCGGACCCAGGTGACGCCGTCGAGGGCGGCGCCGCGCACCTGCCAGCCGCCCGCGTGGAGTTCCAGGCGGAGGGGGCGGCCGAGTTCGTCGAGGGCGAGGTCGACGGAGCCGCGGTGATCGCCCGAGGGGGTGGTGACCTGGGAGACGTAGCGCCAGCCGGAGGGGCCGGGGGCGCACTGGAAGTGCTCTTCACCGAGGGGGGTGTGATCGTGCGGATCGTGGAGCGAATAGCGGCCGCGGGGCATGGGGTTCCTGGGGCTTGACGGGTCGGTCCGGCCAGTCGTCGGCCGGTCCGGCAGGTGTCCGGCAGGTGTGGCCGGCAAAGGGGCAGGCCCCCGGCACGGGGGTGCGGGGGCCTGCCTCGAGGGACCAGGGTGAGACGCGGGTGCGGCTCGGGGTCGGTCAGTAGCGGTAGTGGTCCGCCTTGAACGGGCCGTCGACGTCCACACCGATGTACGCGGCCTGCTCCGGGCGCAGCTTGGTGAGCTTGACGCCGAGGGCGTCGAGGTGGAGGCGGGCGACCTTCTCGTCCAGGTGCTTGGGCAGGACGTAGACGCCGGTGGGGTAGGCGTCGGGCTTGGTGAACAGCTCGATCTGGGCCAGGGTCTGGTCCGCGAAGGAGTTGGACATCACGAACGACGGGTGGCCGGTCGCGTTGCCCAGGTTCAGCAGGCGGCCCTCGGACAGCACGATGATCTTCTTGCCGTCGGGGAAGGTCCAGGTGTGGACCTGCGGCTTGACCTCGTCCTTGACGATGCCGGGGACCTTGGCGAGGCCGGCCATGTCGATCTCGTTGTCGAAGTGGCCGATGTTGCCGACGATCGCCTGGTGCTTCATCTTCGCCATGTCCGACGCGAGGATGATGTCCTTGTTGCCGGTGGTGGTGACGAAGATGTCCGCGGTCCCGACGACCTCGTCCAGGGTGGTGACCTGGTAGCCGTCCATCGCCGCCTGGAGCGCGCAGATCGGGTCGATCTCGGTGATGATCACGCGGGCGCCCTGTCCGCGCAGGGACTCGGCGCAGCCCTTGCCCACATCGCCGTAGCCGCAGACGACGGCGGTCTTGCCGCCGATCAGGACGTCGGTGGCGCGGTTGATGCCGTCGACCAGGGAGTGCCGGCAGCCGTACTTGTTGTCGAACTTCGACTTCGTCACCGAGTCGTTGACGTTGATCGCCGGGAAGAGGAGGGTGCCGTCGCGCTGCATCTCGTACAGGCGGTGGACGCCGGTCGTGGTCTCCTCCGTCACACCGCGGATCTCGGAGGCCAGCTGGGTCCATTTCTGCGGGTTCTCACCCAGCGTGCGGGTCAGCAGCTGGAGGATGACCCGGTGCTCCTCGGACTCGGCGGTGTCGACCGAGGGGACCTTGCCGTCCTTCTCGTACTCGACGCCCTTGTGGACGAGGAGGGTGGCGTCGCCGCCGTCGTCCAGGATCATGTTCGGGCCGCCGGTGGGGCTGTCCGGCCAGGTCAGCGCCTGCTCCGTGCACCACCAGTACTCCTCAAGCGTCTCGCCCTTCCAGGCGAAGACGGGGATGCCCTGGGGGTTCTCCGGGGTGCCGTTCGGGCCGACGGCGATGGCGGCGGCCGCGTGGTCCTGGGTGGAGAAGATGTTGCAGGACGCCCAGCGCACGCGCGCGCCCAGGGCGACGAGGGTCTCGATGAGTACGGCGGTCTGCACGGTCATGTGCAGGGAGCCGGTGATCCGGGCGCCGGCCAGCGGCTGCTTCTCGGCGTACTCCTTGCGGATCGCCATCAGGCCCGGCATCTCGTGCTCGGCCAGGGAGATCTCCTTGCGGCCGAACTCGGCCAGAGAAAGGTCCGCGACCTTGAAGTCCTGTCGGTTCTCGACAGTCGTCATTGCGAGCTGCTCCTCGGGGTTGGGTCGAGGTGGATACGGCTGATCTGCGCGGCGGCGGACACAGGGGTGCCCGAAGAGGACACAGGCATGCCCGCGTGCGCGCAGCGCAGTCCGTCGGAGGCCCTCTCTCCCTCGGACGGCCCGTCGTGGGGCCGCCCGACCGCCATCAGCAGCGACGTCTGGCTCGATCCCAAGCTACACCGCGCAGCCGGGCGACCCCAGTCCGCCTCCGGACAGATCCAGCCGTTCGCGGGACGCCGGGAAGACGCCGGGAAGACGGACCGGGCCCGCCGATGCGGAGGATCGGCGGGCCCGTGACGGTTCGCGGTGGCGCAGCTCAGTGGCCGGGGGCGGGGTGCGGGTTCGGTCCGCCCGGGGTGGCCTCCGGGTCCGCGCCCCTGGCCGCTTCGGTCTCGCTGTAGATGTCGGGTTCGAGGTAGATGACGCGGGCGATGGGGACGGCGGCGCGGATACGGGCCTCGGCGGCGTCGATGGCCGCGGCGATCTCGGTGGCCGTGTTGTCGTGCCGGACGGCGATCTTGGCGGCGACGAGCAGTTCCTCGGGGCCGAGGTGGAGCGTGCGCATGTGGATGACGCGGGTGACGGTGTCGCCGTCGACCGTGGCGGTCTCGATCTGCCGGACCACGTCGGCGCCGGCGGCCTCGCCGAGCAGCAGCGACTTGGTCTCGGCCGCCAGGACGAGGGCGATCAGGACGAGCAGGACACCGATGCAGACGGTGCCGATGCCGTCCCAGACGCCGTTGCCGGTGAGCAGGGCGAGTCCTACGCCGAGGAGGGCGAGGACCAGACCGATCAGGGCGCCGAAGTCCTCCAGGAGGACGACCGGCAGCTCGGGCGCCTTGGCGCGGCGGACGAACTGCGTCCAGGACAGCCCGCCCCGCAGCGCGTTGGACTCCTTGATGGCCGTGCGGAAGGAGAAGCCCTCGGCGATGATCGCGAAGACGAGGACGCCCACCGGCCAGTACCAGTGCTCCAGTTCGTGCGGGTGGCTGATCTTCTCGTAGCCCTCGTAGATGGCGAACATGCCGCCGACGGAGAAGAGCACGATGGAGACGAGGAAGGCGTAGATGTAGCGCTCGCGGCCGTAGCCGAACGGGTGCTGCGGGGTGGCCGCCCGCTGTGCCTTCTTGCCGCCGACCAGCAGCAGGAACTGGTTGCCCGAGTCGGCGAGCGAGTGCACGCCCTCGGCGAGCATCGACGACGAGCCGCTGAAGGCGAACGCCACGAACTTCGATACAGCGATCGCGAGATTGGCGCCGAGTGCCGCCACGATCGCCCTGGTGCCGCCTGACGCGCTCATGTGTTCGCGTTGTCCCTTCGCCCTCGTACTGGCTCTTCGCCCTCGTGCCGGCTTTGCCCGTCCTTTGCCGGTGGGCCATTGTTGCAGCCCGGTCCGGCCGCGGTACGTCAGGTCACCACAAGCGGGGAAGCATGCGGGGTCATACGACGACCGTGGCCCGGAAGACGGTGCCGGCCCCGGACACCTCGGCCTTCTCTCCCGCCGGCACGAACACGGACTGCCCGGCGGTCAGCTCGTGCTCGCCGGCGTGCACGGAGCCGGCGGTGCAGAGCAGGATCTGCGGGGTGCACAGGGTGAGGTCGTGGGCCCTGGTGCCCTCGGGCAGGACGTAACGGGAGAGGCGGAACTCGTCGATGGGGGTCTCGTAGACCTCCTCGCCGTCCGGGGCGGCCTCGGGGCGCAGCACGCCGGGGTCGCCCGCCTCGAAGCGGACGACGCGCAGGAGTTCGGGGACGTCGACGTGCTTGGGGGTCAGGCCGCAGCGCAGGACGTTGTCGGAGTTGGCCATGATCTCCACGCCCAGGCCGCTGAGGTAGGCGTGCGGGATGCCGGCGCCGAGGAAGAGGGCCTCGCCGGGCTGGAGGCGGACGTGGTTGAGGAGTATCGCGGCCAGCACTCCCGGGTCGCCGGGGTAGTGGTGCGCGATGCCGGCGTAGGGGGCGTGGTCGCCGCCGAGGCGGGCGCAGGCGGCCGCCGCCTCGGCGACGGTGTGGGCCGTCTCCTCGCGGTCGGCGGTGAGGATCGCGGTGAGGACCTCGCGCAGTGCGGCCTCTTCGGGGTGGGCGTGCAGCAGGTCGACGTACGGCTTGAGGGAGTCCACGTCGAGGGCGGCGAGCAGGTCGGCGGCCTCGGCCGGGGCCCGGAAGCCGCACAGGCCGTCGAACTCGGTGAGCGCGCAGACCAGTTCGGGCTTGTGGTTGGCGTCCTTGTAGTTGCGGTGCGGGGCGTCGACGGGGATCTGGCGGCGCTCCTCGTCGGCGTAACCCTCCTGGGCCTGCCGGAGGTCGGGGTGGACCTGGAGGGAGAGGGGGGCGCCGGCGGCGAGGATCTTGAGCAGGAAGGGCAGGCGCGGGCCGAACTTCGCGACGGCCTCGGCCCCCAGTTCGCGCTTCGGGTCGGACTCGATGACCTCGACCAGGGTGCCGCGCGTGGTGCGCGAGGGCGCGCCCGGGTGGGCGCCCATCCACATCTCCGCCTGCGGCTCGCCGCTCGGTTCTACGCCGAGCAGGTGCGGGATGGCGGTGGTGGAACCCCAGGCGTAGGGGCGGATGGTGTTGTCGAGGCGGTCCATGCGTTTCTCTCTGCGGTGGTTGTCGGGGCTCGGGGCGCCCGTCCGCGGGGGCCCCGGGCCCAGGTCAGGCCCTGGAGGCGAGCGACAGGTAAACGGCGGCGAAATCCGTGACGGCGATCAGTTCCGCGAGGGTCTCGATCTCGCCGCCGGGCTCCGGCTCGAGCTCGCTGATCGGCGTCTCGTGGCTGAGGGCCAGGTCGCGGGCGGCGGGAGCGGCGGTGAGCTCGCTGAGCGGGCGGTCCCGCAGCAGGACCACGCGCGCGTGCAGCGCGGCCGCTTCCTCGACGCGGTCACGGAAGAAGTCGCCGGGGTCGGCGCTGGCGGCCAGCGGGCCGGCGAGCAGGGCGTTGTGCGCGGCGAGCGCTTCGGGCAGCTCGGCGACGAGGGCGGGGATGCCGGACAGTTCGGCGAGCCCCGCGGCGAACCTGCGGCCGGCGGGACCGGCGGCGAGGCCCTCGGTCCAGATCAGCGGCAGCGCGTCGGTGAGTTCGGCGGCGAGGGTCTTGGCCGGGTTGCTGTAGGCGGCGATGGCGGGCCCGCAGCGCTCGGCGATGTGGTCGAGCCGGTCGGCGGCGGCGTTCAGGGCGTCGGGCGCGGCGGTGACGAGGCCGACCCGGTCCAGCAGCGCGAGCAGCGGGGTGAGCAGCGCCCAGAAGACTCCGGGGGCGGATCCGGCGAGGGGTTCGCCGTGGTCGTAGGGGGCCGTCGCCATGGGGACGAACAGGCCGTGGGCGCCCTCGACGGCCTCGGCGAGGGGGGTGCCGGCCGGGGCGACGGCGACGACCGTGCAGCCTCGGCGGTAGGCCTGGTCGGCGAGCAGGGCCAGGCCGGGTTCGGTGCCGTCCGGGGTGGCGATCAGCAGCAGGTCGACGGAGCCGGTCCAGCCGGGCAGTTCCCAGCGCAGCGCGCCGGAGGCGGAGGCGACACCGGTGGGGGCCAGCCGGGTGACGGGGCTGCCGCCGCCGGCGAGGGTGCCGAGCAGGTCGGCGGCGTGGGTGGCGGCGGCGCCCGGGCCGGCGATCAGTACGGCACGGGGGCGGCCGTCGGGTTTGAGGTCGCCCACGCCGGCCTCGGCGGCGTGCCGGGCGGCGGTGCGGATCCGGGCACCGGCCTCGGCGGCACCGCGGAGCAGTCCGCGGCGGTCGGCCCTGGCGAGTGCCTCCGGGTCGTCCAGCAGCGATTCGTCGAGCATGGGCGGCAGCCTCCGATCGGGCTCCGAGCGCCGGGGCGCCAGGACGTCGGGTCGTCGGACGTCGGGACGGTGGGACGCCGGGACGTCGCGTCGTCGGGATGGTGGGACGTCAGGACGGTGGGACGCCGGGCCGCCCAGCCGTCGGGGAGTCGGTCACGTCGTCGGTCACGCGGGGCGGCTCGCCGGGGCGTCCGTCACTCGGGGCGGCGCGCCTCGTCGACGAGGAGGACGGGGATGCCGTCGCGGACGGGGTAGGCCAGGCCGCAGCCCTGACCGGTGCAGATCAGCTCCGCGTCCTGCTCCTTGAGGGGGGCGTGGCAGGCCGGGCAGGCGAGGATCTCCAGGAGGCCGGCTTCGAGCGGCATGGGTGGTCCCTCCGGGACGTAGGGGGGCGTGTGCGGTTGTACGGACGTGCCTGGTCAGACTACCGCCGGTGGGGGCGTGGTGACGGAGTCGGCCGGGGCCGTGCGGCGGCGGACGGCCCCGGCGGTCGCCCGTCAGCCGCGGATGATCCCCAGGGCCGCGTCGCGGACCTCGGCCATCGTGGCCGCGTCCTTCGCCTCGGCGTTCAGGCGGAGCAGCGGTTCGGTGTTGGAGGGGCGGACGTTGAACCACCAGTCGGCGGCGGTGACGGTCAGGCCGTCGAGTTCGTCCAGGGTCACGTCCTCGCGGCCGGCGTAGGCGGCCTTGAGGGCGGTGAGGCGGGCCGCCTGGTCGGCGACCGTGGAGTTGATCTCGCCGGAGCCGGTGTAGCGGTCGTACTGGGCCACCAGCGCCGACAGGGGGCCGTCCTGGCCGCCCAGGGCCGCCAGCACGTGCAGGGCGGCCAGCATGCCCGTGTCGGCGTTCCAGAAGTCCTTGAAGTAGTAGTGCGCGGAGTGCTCGCCGCCGAAGATCGCGCCCGTCCGCGCCATCTCGGCCTTGATGAACGAGTGGCCCACGCGGGTGCGGACCGGGGTGCCGCCGTTCTCCACGACCACCTCCGGGACCGACCAGGAGGTGATGAGGTTGTGGATGATCACGCCCTGGCCGCCGTGCCGGGCCAGCTCACGGGCGGCGACCAGCGCGGTGATCGCGGACGGGGAGACCGGCTCGCCGTGCTCGTCGACCACGAAGCAGCGGTCGGCGTCGCCGTCGAAGGCCAGGCCGAGGTCGGCGCCCTCCTCGCGGACCCGCTTCTGGAGGTCGACGAGGTTCGCCGGGTCCAGCGGGTTCGCCTCGTGGTTGGGGAAGGTGCCGTCGAGTTCGAAGTACATCGGGACGAGCTCGACGGGCAGGCCGGTCAGGACCGTGGGGACGGTGTGGCCGCCCATGCCGTTGCCCGCGTCGACGACGACCTTCAGGGGGCGGATGGCGGAGACGTCGACGAGGGAGCGCAGATGGGCCGCGTAGTCCTCCAACGTGTCGCGCCGCGTGATCGTTCCCGCGCGCGCGGCCGCTTCGGGGGCGCCCGACTCGCTCCACCGTTCGACCAGTTCGCGGATCTCGGCCAGTCCCGAGTCCTGGCCGACGGGCGCCGCGCCCGCACGGCACATCTTGATGCCGTTGTACCGCGCCGGGTTGTGCGAGGCGGTGAACATGGCGCCCGGCAGGCCGAGCGCGCCCGAGGCGTAGTAGAGCTGGTCCGTCGAGCACAGGCCGATCTCGGTGACGTCGACGCCGAGCCGGGCGGCGCCGCGCGCGAAGGCACGGGCCAGGCCGGGCGAGGAGGGCCTCATGTCGTGCCCGGTCGCGATGGCGTTCGCGCCGGTCACCCGGGCGAAGGCCGCTCCGAAGAGCTCGGCCAGCGACTCGTCCCACTGGTCCGGGACCACACCGCGCACGTCGTACGCCTTCACGATCTGCGACAGATCAGCAGCCACGGCCAACCCTTCTGGAGTCCAATCGGTCACCACAAACTACCCGTCCCGGGCGGTGGCGCCGACGCGTGAGGGGCGGCGCGCACGTACTGCTGGACGAGCGCGGGCGCGCTGCTGGGGCACGTCGGAAGGACCGGTGGGACAACTCGCAAGGATCGGTGAGACGTTGGGCCGGAGTCTCGGCCCGCCTGATGCCTCCGGCTCGCCTGATGTCCCGGGCTTGCCCGTTGGCTCCGGCTCGCCCGTTGCCTCCGGCTTGCCCGATGCCTCCGGCCCGCCCGATGTCCCCGGCTTGCCTGATGCCTCAGGCTCGCCTGGTGGGCGCCCCTCGGCTCAAGCGGTGGTGAACGGTTTTGTCAGTTGTCCGGTGACCGGAGCACCCTCAGGTGACCGCGGCGCGCGACCTCCATCGGGTCGGCCCCGCGCGCTCCGCCGCCACCGGCCTGGGCCGCCCGCTCCTGGGGGCGGGCCGCCTCGCGCACCGCGTTGGCAAGCGCTTCCAGGTCGTCGCCGCTGGGGCGGGCGGGCGCCGAACCGTCGAGCAGTCGCACGACCTCCCAGCCGCGCGGGGCGGTGAGGCGCTCGGAGTGCTCGGCGCACAGGTCGTAGCAGTGGGGTTCGGCGTAGGTGGCGAGCGGGCCGAGGACCGCGGTCGAGTCGGCGTAGACGTACGTCAGCGTCGCTACGGCGGGACGGCCGCAAGCGGTGCGCGAACAGCGACGTACAGGGCTCACGACGTTGGACGGTACCGCACTCTTGAGCGGGCCGCGACGACTCTCCACCAGGTCACCCCACCGTGTCGTAGTGTGAAACGCCCCACACGCCCCTTCTGACACACCTCGCTGACCTGCACGGACGGCCGGGAAAGCGATCTCTGGCGCCCTTTGCTCCGGTCACGACTGGGTACAAACACCGTCAATCGCTTTGAGTTCGACGGTCTCGGAGAGATACGGAATCGAGCCAGGCTTGGCCGGAATCGGTATCAAGTGAGCAGTCATCGTGACCGATATGACCAGTCGGCCATCATCCGTCGGCGTGACCCGTGGGCCCGTCGGCGTGACCCGTCGCCGTGACCCGTGTGGCCGGTCGTCGTGACCCGGGATCGTGACCCGCGATCACGCGGACGGCACGGTGTCCGGTATGTGCCCGGCATACCGCGCGGGGCCGGGCATGATCAGGCGGCGGGGACTACGCTTCAGCAGTGATGGACAACCGTGTACCGCCCCGCTCCGCCGGCCCCGGGCCCCGACGACGTGACCGCCACGGCCGGGGCATGCGCGGCCCGATCGCACCGCCCCAGGTGCCGCTCGCCGCGAGCCGTGCCGAGGCGTTCGCGGACCTGGTGCAGGACTCCGTGGAGCGTCTGGAGCGGCGCTGGCCGCAGCTGGCCGACATCGACTTCCTCGTGCTGGAGGTGCCGCGGCTGGACGGGCCCGGGCAGCCCTGGAGCGACGAGCCGGTGCCGCTCGGGGGCACGATGCCCGCGCGGGACGGCCGCCGGGCGCGGGTGGTCGTCTACCGGCGGCCGGTGGAGATCCGCAGCAAGGGGCGTGACGAGCGGGCCGCCCTGGTGCACGAGATCGTGGTCGAGCAGGTGGCCGAGCTGCTCGGGCTGACTCCGGAGACGGTGGATCCCCGGTACGGGGAGGACTGAGGCGGGGCCTGACCGGGCCTGATCGGGTTCCGTGCCGAGAGGCTCCTGATCGGGTTCCGTGCCCGAGGCTCCACTTCGGGGTTCCGTACCCAGAGGCTTCCGCCCAGGGCTCACGCCCCTCCGGCCGGGGCTCAGGATCCTTGCAGCACCGACACGTCCTCGTCCGCGTGCGGCACCGACACCGTCCCCCGGTCGTCGGGCAGGGTCTGGACCGTGAACCCGGGGACGCCGTCCTCCGTGGCGGTCAGGGTGCGCGCCCCGTACACCGGGCCGCCGGACAGGCGCTCCACCGTCAGGGCGTAGGTGCCCTTCAGTCCGGACGGGGCGGGTGGGGCGATGTCCTGGGTCGTGCCCGCCTTGATGGTGTACGTCTTCGTCACCGCCGTACCGCCCTCGCTGCCCGCCGATGCCGTGACCTTGACCTGGGCGGTGGCGGTGGGGGCCGTCAGCGAGAGCGTCGAGCCCTTCCCGCTGTTGTCGGCGGACGTGGCGCGCGCGGCGACGGGACCGGTCGCGGGGATGAACGCCGTCTCCTGCTTGCCGCCCCTCCCGCGTGTCACCCGCAGCGCCGCGACCACCGGCACGGACGGGGAGGTCTGGGTCAGCACCAGCGAGCCGGCCTCCCCCCGGGTCAGTTCGCCCAGGTCGACGGCGGTCGTCATCCCGCCCTTGACGTGCACGGTGTCGTGGCCCGCGGGCGTGATCAGCCCGGACGGCGAGGCCAGTCTCACCTTCAGGTCGGTGTCGGCGTCGGCGGGGGTGAAGGCGATCAGCCGCACGGAGGTGGCGTCCTTGGGGATGCCGGGCAGGACGAGGCTGTCCGCCGGGTCCGCGGCGGCCGCCAGCCAGTCCCCGCCGAGCTTGTCGTCCAGGGCCTGCACCGCCGCCCCGACCCGGCCGCTGCGCACGCTCACGTGCACCGTGAGGTCCTCCTGCGGCGCGTCGGCGAGCGTGGACAGCAGGACGGGCTCGCTGGAGTGCGGTGCGACGGTGATGCCCTCCCCCACCGTCGACTTCACGGCGCCGTCCTTGCCGTAGAGCTCGATGTCGACGACCGCGGCGGAGTCGTCCGGGTTGGTCAGGTGGACGTAGTCGGAGCGGTCGGCCTTGGTGCTGGCGCCGGGGAACCAGAACTCGGTGTCCGGGGCGGTGCAGTCCACGCCCAGCAGGCCGCGGCCGGTGCCCGCGGCGACCTCGGTGGTCTGCTGCATGGTCCAGCCGGGCGCGAACCTGCCCTCGGCGGTGCCGATCAGCGCGGGCGCGTCCCCGCCCGAGGTGTCGCCGGTGACCGGCTTGCCGGGCTCCTTCGGTTCCAGGACCGGCTTGGAGTCCTTCTTCTTGCCGTCCTTCTTGCCGTCGTCCTTGCCCTGGGCGTCGCCGGTCGTGGCCGACTCCTCGGCGGCGGGCCGGAGCCGGGCCTTGCCGTCGCCGTCCGTGCCCTGGGTCACGGGGGTGAAGGACGTGTACGAGGTGTCGGCGATGTCGGAGCTGCTCGGGGACGGGCACACCAGGGTGGTGCGCTCGACGGGCAGCCGGGCGGCCGCCTTGGCGCTGCCGGCGCCCGCCGCGTCCGGGGTGTCCAGCGCGGCGAATCCGGTGACGGCGGCGAGCGCGGCCACGCCGGCGATCAGGGACATGGTCGTGCGGTTCACTGCTGGCTCCCGTCGGGGCGCTCACTGCCGATGCCGTGCGCGTGGTCCTGCGCGTGGTGCTGTGCCGGGTCGTACGGCTCCTCGTAGCCCTGGTCGTACGGCTCCTCGTAGCCCTGGTGGTAGGCCGTGGGGTCGTAGGAGCCCGTCGGCGTCTGACCGCCGTAGGCGTACGGGTCGTACTGGCCGCCCTGGTACGGGTCGTCGTAGGCGCCGGTCGGGTACTGCTGGGCCTGGGCGGGGGCGGACTGGTACGGCTCGCCGCCGTAGGCGCCGTACTCGGTCGCGGCTCCCGCTCCGGGGGCTCCGGCTCCGGCGTAGGCTGTGGTGTCCCAGCCGTCGTAGGACTGCTGGTGCGGCACGGCGGCGGGAGCCTCCTCCGGAGGAGGAGGCAGGGTGGCCGGGCCCGACGGCTGCGGTTCCCGCTCGGCCTCCTCGGCCTCCGCCTGGGCGCGCAGCCGGCGGGCCCGGCGGCCCTCGCCGCTGATCGCCTCGGCGGGAACGGGCTGCTCCTCGGGCAGGTCGTCGTCGACGTCGCGGCGCCGGCCGGGCAGGGCGAGGACGACGAGGACGACGGCGATCAGGCCCTGGGCCCACAGCCAGGCGGTGTGGCCGATCGGGTCGTCGAAGGTGACGTCGAGCTGCCCGCCGGAGGCGGGGAGCCGGAAGCCCTGGGCCCAGCCGTCGAGGGTGGTGCGGGTGAGCGGCTTGCCGTCCAGGGTGGCCGTCCAGCCCGGGGCGGCGGCGTCGGCCAGGCGCAGGACGCGGTCAGCGGCACCGGCCGGGATCGTGGTGTGGATCTCGACGGGTCCGGCGGCGACGGGCTGCGCGGCGCCGGTCCCGCCGGCCGCCCCCGCGTCCTGGCCCGAGCCCTGGCCCGAGTCCTGGTCGGCGTCCGAGCCGGAGGCGGGCACGATGGCGGCACGCGAGACCTCCTGGTCCACCCGCCACAGGGCACTGCCGTCCTGCTGGCTGAGCCGGCTCAGACCCGGGGTGGAGTCCAGGACGCGGCTGACCTCGCGGGGGGCGCCCTTGTGGACGAGGACGTAGCGCACGGCGAAGCCGCCGAGCTGGCCGGCCTGGTCCGCGCCGGAACCGGCGACCAGGTTGGCGACGACCTTGTCGAGCCTGCTGTTGCCGCCGTCCGCCGCGGCCAGTTCGGCGTCGCCCATCCGGACCCCGGAGTCGCGCACGAGCATGTAGCCGACGTGGGCGGCGGAGTCGCTGTCGATGACCAGGGTGCGGGCCTGGTCGCGGGTGCTGCTCTCCTCGGCGACGAACGCGGGCACCTGCGCCACGTCGCGCCGCTCCAGCGGGCCGTCGGCGCCACGGATCATCCAGCCGGCGACGACGAGCAGGGGACCCGCCGCCGAGGCGAAGGCGACGAGTGCGGCGACCGGCTGGCGCCAGCCGAAGCTCTGCTCGGCCACGCGCGCGCGTGCCCCGTCGGCGCCGAGCACGGCGGCGGCCAGCAGGGCGATGCCCTCGACGAGGGTGGCGGGGCCCGCCCAGGCGGAGTCGTTGGACAGGACCGCGAAGACGAGGGCCACCAGGGCGACCGCCCAGCTGGTCCAGATGGCGAACTGGCGCTCCGAACGCAGCAGGGCGGCCAGCGCGGCCAGGACGATGCCGATCAGCATCAGCCCGTGCACCGTGCCCGGGCCGCCCGGTGAGGCGCCCAGCAGGTCGAGGGCGGAGGCGGCCGAGGCGCCGTACTCCAGTCCGGCCTCCCGGAAGAAGCCGAACGGCAGCAGCGACAGCGACCAGGGCGCGAGGGCGAGCAGCGGGGTGCCCAACTGGGCCAGGAAGCGCAGCGCGTGGGCGACGATGTCGCCGCGGCGCACGGCCAGCACACCGACGCCGAGGACGAGGGCGAGGGGCCAGACGATGGGCGCGAAGGCGGTGGCGACGGTCAGCAGCAGCGCGTACGCCCAGGTGGCGCGCCAGCTGCCGCGGGCGCCGGAGGCCCGTGCCAGGCCGCTCGCCGCGATGCCCGCGCGGGCGATGAGCGGCAGCAGCACGGCCAGTACGGCGGTGCCGATCCGGCCGCCGGCCAGCGCGCCGGTGGTGGCGGGCAGGAAGGCGTAGGCGACGGAGGCCCAGGCGCGCAGCAGCCGCGAGGGGACGAGCGGGCGGGACGCGAAGTAGGCGGTGAACCCGGCCAGCGGCACCGAGCCGATCAGCAGGACCGTGACCGCCAGCCCGCTCGAGCCGAGCAGCACGGAGGCCAGCATCGCCACCAGCGCCAGATACGGCGGCGCGGACGGGGTGCCGCCGGTGCCGACCGGGTGCCAGGAGTCCAGGTAGCGCGACCACAGCTCCGAGGAGTCGGCCGGGGCGGGCAGCAGGGCGCCGCCCGCGAGCGCGCCCGAGCCGAGCAGGTTGCGGCAGGCGGCGAGGGTGACGAGCAGCAGCACCAGGAAGAGCACCGGGCCGGGTTTGCGGGCGATCCGCTTGAGCCGGGCGAACTGCTCGATCTCCAGGAAGTCCGCGTCGTCGCCGCCGGGCCCGGACTCGATCGCGCCGCCGTGCCGGCCGGCCGAGGAGACCTCGGGGTCGGAGCGGCCGACGAGGTTGCCGGCGACCTGTTCGACGGTGGCGCGGATCGTCGCTCCGGGCGGCGGGAACAGGGCCCTCAGCTCGCCCTTGTCGATCTGCGGCCTGCCGCGCCCGCGCCGGCCGGCGATGATCCGCTCGGGCCGCAGCAGCGTGCCCATCAGACCGCGGATCTCGTCGACGGCCTGTCCGGGGACCTTGCCGACGAGGTAGGCGAGGGTGCGCAGCAGGGTGCCGAGGACGAGGCGCAGCAGCACCCAGGGCAGCGCGGCGGTACGGGTGTTGACGAGGAGGGTGTAGACGGCGCCGGCCTTGTCGACCTTGTGCGGGGAGGCGGCCGTGCGGCCGACGCAGTCGACGGTGCGGCGCTCGCGGGAGGCGGCCTCGGCGTGCCGTACGACGGCCTCGGGGGCGACGAGGACGCGGTGGCCGGCGGCGTGGGCGCGCCAGCACAGGTCGACGTCGTCGCGCATCAGGGGCAGTCGGCGGTCGAACCCGCCGAGCTGTTCGAAGATGTCACGCCGGATCAGCATTCCGGCGCTGGAGACCGACAGCACGGTCCGGACGTGGTCGTGCTGGCCCTGGTCCTGTTCGCGGCGGTCCAGGCCGGTCCAACGGCGGCCGGAGTTGGCGATGGTGACGCCCACTTCGAGAAGCTGGCGCCGGTCGTACCAGCCGCGCAGCTTGGGGCCGACCACCGCCACGTCCTCGCGGCCGAGTTCGTACTCGTTGTCGACGACCCGCAACAGCTCGGCCAGGGCGTCGGGTTCGGGGGCGCAGTCGTCGTGCAGCAGCCAGAGCCACTGCACCGGTTCGCCGTGGGGGAGTTCGGGCAGGTCGTAGGCGTCGTCGCGCCAGGTGCGCGTGACGGGGTCCCAGCCGCTGGGGCGCTTGAGGTACGGCAGTTCGTCCGGGGTGAGGACCGGGGCGGTGCGGGTGGCCTCGTCGACGGCCTGGCCGAAGCCGGTGCGCCGGGCGAGGTGCAGCACGCGGTCGGCGCCGAGGGCGTCGGTGAGCACCTGGGCGGAGGTGTCCGCGCTGCCGGTGTCGGCGGCCACGGCGTACTGCACCGGGCGTTCCTGGCCGAGCAGGCCGGCGAGCACGTCGGGCAGCCAGCGGGCGCCGTCGTGGGAGACGAGGACGGCGGTGACGACGTGCCGCGGGAACTCCGGCGGCCGGTTCGGGTCGGACTGCGGGGCGAACTGCGTCGCGCCCGCGGGGTCCGACGGCGCTGCGGCGGCGACGTCGTAGTGGGCTGCCGTATGGCTGTGCACGGACATCGAGATACACGGCCCCGGTTCGGTGGACTGCGGTGGACGCCTGTGCCCCCTGGGGGCAGCGGGGCGTCTCGGACGAGCGACCACACTACTGGCTGGCCATGACGGCGGCCCGCCGCCTGTGGATAACCCACCTGCGACGGGCCGTTCGTGATGTTTGTGTAGGGGATGTACGCGTACGTCCGTGGCCGGACGGTGACCGGGCGGCGGCCGGACGACGGCCGACGCGCCGTCAGACCGCGGCCTTCTTCAGCCGGCGCCGCTCGCGCTCGGAGAGGCCGCCCCAGATGCCGAAGCGCTCGTCGTTGGCGAGGGCGTACTCGAGGCACTCGGAGCGGACCTCGCAGGCGAGGCAGACCTTCTTGGCCTCGCGGGTGGAGCCGCCCTTCTCGGGGAAGAAGGACTCGGGGTCGGTCTGGGCGCACAGCGCGCGCTCCTGCCAGCCGAGTTCCTCGTCCGCGTCGTCGACCAGCAGTTGCTGCACCAGCTCGGTCATGTGCGCCCCTCGTCTGTCTTTCGCGTCCCCGTGATGTAGCCGTTACCGATCCCGGCTGAACGACACGAGTGAAATTACAAGTGTGCTGCTCCGGGCGAGTCAAGCCGAGATCTGCTATTGAGCCCCTTATTCACTCTGCGGAACCAAGGCCATGCGGAAAGTGTTCAAATCGGCATAAACCTTGACGCGCAGCCGAGGCCCCGAAGACCCGTCGCCCCGCGCGGAGCCCTCACCGAGCCCTCACCGAGCCCCCTGAAGGAAGGACGCCTGGACCTTCGATCCCGTTCCGACACGCGCACCGCCGCGAACCTGATCACAGTCGGATCACGGGATCGCAACGGGGCTTGCGCGCCCGGCATGTGCGCCATGTGTCCCGCTCTCCCGCTGAGCAAACCTTTCACCTGAGAGATGAACCGGATGAGGTGAAACATGTCCCACATTCCGGGCGTCGAGTTGACACGGGTGGTGTGAACCGGTGTCCTTGTGGGCATGCTCGCGAACTCGGCACCCACCTCGACCCGCACCGCCGGGTCCCACGGTGCTGCCCGCGCTCGCTGTAGCTGTCGCTGTTCCGGCTGTTGAGCCCCCGCGCGCACGCGCGCTCCAGCCGCCGTCCGGGCCCCTTCCGAAACTGCTGTACGGCCCGGCGTCCGTTCCCTTTGATCGGCCCCACCGAGGAACCACGACACCCCCATGAACAGCGACAGCGACCTCCAGATCGCAGGCGACATCCTCGAAGTCCCGCACCTGCTCCAGACCCCGCGCGAGCACCCGGCCACCGTGGCCGAGTTCGCCGGCCTGGCCCGGTCCGTCGCGGCCGACCGCGCCCAGTGGGAGCACCTCGTCCGCTACGACGCCACCACCCGCTGGTACCACCGGCTGCGCACCGGACCCGGCTACGAGGTGTGGCTGCTGTCCTGGCTGCCCGGCCAGGGCAGCGGACCGCACGACCACGGCCGCTCCTCCGGTGTGCTCACCGTCCTGGACGGCACCCTGACCGAGCACACCCGGCGGGGCACGCGCGCGCTGGGCGCGGGCGCGCAGCGCGTGTTCGCTCCGGGATACGTGCACGAGGTCGTCAACGACACGCTGCGGCCGGCGGTCAGCCTGCACGTCTACTTCCCGGGACTGACCGAGATGCCCATGCACTCCACCGCTTCCTGCTCGGGGTCCGTGGCCGCGCAGCAGACGGTGGGCGCCGTCGGCGCGTAGGAGTCCGGCGTGCGGTACAGGAGTCCGGGCGGCGCACAGGAGTCCGGCCCGAGGGCGGGGCGCCGCGTCGCCGTACCGGTACTGCGCGGCGGTACCGATGCGGCGTCGTCGTACCGGCACCGCGTTGTCGTACCCGCCTGACAGACTTGGCCCCATGCGCATTGTGGTTCTGGCAGGCGGCATCGGTGGTGCCCGGTTCCTGCGCGGTCTGAAGCGGGCCGTGCCGGACGCGGACGTCACGGTCATCGGCAACACCGGCGACGACATCCACCTCTTCGGGCTGAAGGTCTGCCCGGACCTGGACACGGTGATGTACACGCTGGGCGACGGCATCAACGAGGAGCAGGGGTGGGGGCGGTCCGACGAGACCTTCCACCTCAAGGAGGAGCTGGCGGCGTACGGCGTCGGGCCCGAGTGGTTCGGCCTGGGCGACCGGGACTTCGCCACGCACATCGTGCGGACACAGATGCTGGGCGCGGGCTATCCGCTCAGCGCGGTCACCGAGGCGCTGTGCGACCGCTGGAAGCCGGGCGTGCGGCTGATCCCGATGAGCGATGACCGCGTGGAGACGCATGTCGCCGTCGAGATCGACGGCGAACGCAAGGCGGTCCACTTCCAGGAGTACTGGGTGCGGCTGCGCGCGTCCGTGCCCGCCGAGGCCGTCGTGCCGGTGGGCGCGGAGCACGCCAAGCCCGCGCCCGGCGTGCTGGAGGCCATCGCCGGGGCGGACGTGATCCTCTTCCCGCCGTCCAACCCGGTCGTCTCCGTCGGCACCATCCTGGCCGTGCCCGGCATCAGGGAGGCGATCGCCGACGCCGGAGTGCCGGTGGTCGGCCTGTCCCCCATCGTCGGGGACGCGCCCGTGCGCGGGATGGCCGACAAGGTGCTCGCCGCGGTGGGCGTGGAGTCCACGGCCGCGGCGGTGGCCGAGCACTACGGCTCGGGCCTGCTCGACGGCTGGCTCGTCGACACGGTGGACGCGGCCTCGGTGGAGCGGGTCGAGGCGGCCGGGATCCGGTGCCGTGCGGTGCCGCTGATGATGACCGACGTCGACGCCGCCGCGCAGATGGCGCGGGAGGCACTGACGCTGGCGGAGGAGGTGCGGGGGGCTTGAGCGGACAGGCGCCCGGATACCGGGTCTGGGCGATCACCCGGATCCCCGAGGTCCAGGAGGGCGACGACCTCGGCAAGCTGATCGCGGCCGCCGAGCCGGGACTGGCCGACGGTGACGTGCTGCTGGTCACCTCCAAGATCGTGTCCAAGGCGGAGGGCCGCGTCGTCACCGCGGCCGACCGGGAGGCCGCGATCGACGCGGAGACCGTACGGGTCGTGGCCCGGCGCGGACCGCTGCGGATCGTCGAGAACCGGCAGGGCCTGGTCATGGCGGCGGCCGGCGTCGACGCCTCCAACACCCCGTCCGGGACGGTGCTGTTGCTGCCCGAGGACCCCGACGCGTCCGCGCGCGCGATCCGGGACGGGCTGCGCGACGCGCTCGGCGTCGACGTCGGGGTCGTCGTCACCGACACCTTCGGGCGGCCGTGGCGCGCGGGACTCACGGACGTCGCGATCGGCGCGGCGGGTGTGCGCGTGCTGGACGACCTGCGCGGTGCCACGGACACGCACGGCAATCCGCTCAGCGCGACGGTCGTGGCCACCGCGGACGAACTGGCGTCCGCCGGTGACCTGGTGAAGGGCAAGGCGGCCGGGCTGCCCGTCGCCGTGGTGCGCGGCCTGGCCCATGTGGTGTCCGCGGAGCACGGCGAGGGAGCGAGGGCCATGGTGCGCGACGCGCGCGACGACATGTTCCGGCTCGGCACCTCCGAGGCGGTACGGCAGGCGGTGACCCAGCGGCGTACGGTGCGGGCCTTCACGGACGAACCCGTCGACCCCGGGGCGGTACGGCGGGCGGTGGCCGCGGCGGTGACCGCGCCGGCGCCGCACCACACGACGCCGTGGCGTTTCGTGCTGCTGGAGTCCGCCGAGTCGCGGACCCGGCTGCTCGACGCCATGCGGGACGCGTGGATCGCCGACCTGAGGCGGGACGGCAAGACGGAGGAGTCGATCGCCAAGCGGGTGCGCCGCGGCGACGTCCTGCGGAACGCGCCGTACCTGGTGGTGCCCTGCCTCGTCATGGACGGCTCGCACGCCTACGGCGACGCGCGGCGGGACGGGGCCGAGCGCGAGATGTTCGTGGTCGCCGCGGGCGCGGGCGTGCAGAACTTCCTGGTCGCGCTCGCCGGGGAGCGGCTGGGCTCCGCGTGGGTGTCGTCGACGATGTTCTGCCGCGACGTGGTTCGCGAGACGCTCGGCCTGCCGGGCACCTGGGACCCGATGGGCGCGGTGGCGGTCGGGCATCCGGCGGAGCAGCCGCGACCGCGGCCGGAGCGGGCGGCGGGGGCGTTCATCGAGGTGCGGTGACCGCTTCTTCCGGGTGGGATGACCGCTTCTTCCGGCGGTTCGTGCCTACCACCGCTTAGTCTCCTAGGACCACTCCGGCGAGCTTACGGGAACTCATTCGTGGCAGGACGTTTCGCTCCGCGGCCCACGCGTACGACCGTGCGCGGTGGGCATGTCGCCGTTCCCTCGGGCGGTGCGATGCCCGCCGGCGGTGTGCCCCGGCAGGCCGCCGCGCCGGGGCGGACCCGCACCTGGGTGCCGGACGGGCCGCTGGACCTCGGGCTGGTGCTCGGTCCGCTGCGGCGCGGGCCGGGCGATCCGACCTTCCGTGCGACGCCCGACGGGTCCGTGTGGCGGGCCAGCCGTACACCGCTGGGGCCCGGGACGCTACGCGTCTTCGCGCGCGGTGGGGAGGTGTGCGGCCAGGCGTGGGGGCCGGGGGCCGAGTGGCTGCTGGAGCAGTTGCCCGAACTGCTCGGGGCCGCCGACGACCCGTCCTTGTTCGAGCCGAGACACCGGCTGCTCGCACTGACCCGGCACCGGCGACCGGGGTTGCGGCTGACCCGGACCGGGCTGGTGCTGGAGTCGCTGATCCCGTCGGTCCTGGAGCAGAAGGTCACGACGGTCGAGGCGTACGCGGCGTGGCGGACGCTGGTGCGGAAGTACGGGGACCCGGCGCCCGGCCCGGTGCCGGTACGGATGCACGTCATGCCGGCGCCGCGCACCTGGGCGCTGATTCCCTCGTGGGACTGGCATCGGGCCGGGGTCGACGACAAGCGGGCGTCCACGGTGCTGCGGGCGGTGCGGGTCGCGGCGCGGCTGGAGGAGGCGGTGCGGATGCCTCCGGCGGCGGCGCGGGAACGGCTGGAGCTGGTGTCCGGGATCGGGCCGTGGACGTCGGCGGAGACCGTGCAGCGCAGTCATGGAGCGGCGGATGCGGTGACGGTGGGGGATCTGCATCTGCCGGGGATCGTGGGGTTCGCGCTGGCCGGGGACCGGTATGCGGACGATGCGGTGATGCTGCGGCTGCTGGAGCCGTACGCGGAGCAGGGGCAGCGGCATCGGGCGGCCCGGTTGATTCTGCTGAGTGGGCGGGTGCCGCCTCGGCGGGGGCCGCGGATGCCGGTCGGTGACATCGGGCGCTTTTGAAGTAGCCGCCGTGAGGTGAGCCGGAGCGGCTGGACCTGATGAGAGTGCCCGGCGTTGGGGCCGGCGCGGGGGTGGGTGCGCTTGCCCGCGCGTGCGGGGTGCCGCTGCGCCCACCCGTGCCGCCGTGGGGGTACCGCCCAGGCGTCGAGCACTGGGGGAGGCACGACTGCCCGCGGCTATGGAGGCACGCGCGCCCGCGGCTGTGTACGGGTGCCGCTGCCGGGGTGGGCGACCGCCCCCTGCGGCACGACTGCCCGCGGCTACGGAGGCACGCGACTGCCCGCAGTCATGGCGTTGAGGCCGCGCTCTACTGGTCCGAGGAGAACCTCACCGCGCCGGCCGGGATCCGGGCGTCGCACCAGATGCGCACGCCGTCACGGAGTTCGTTGTCGGGGCCGATGACCGCGCCGTCGCCGATGACCGTGCCGGTGAGGACGGAGCGGGTGCCGATGCGGGCGCGGGCGCCGATGAGGGAGTCGGTGATGACGGCGCCGGGCTCGATGACGGCGCCGGGCAGGATCGTACTGCCGGAGACCCGCGCGCCCTCGGCCACCAGCGCGCCCTCGCCGACCACCGTGCCGTCCGTCAGCTTGGCGTCGGGGGCGACGACGGCCGTGGGGAGGACCAGGCGCTCGCCGCAGCGGCCGGGAACGGCCGGGGAGGGGGCGCGGCCCAGGACCAGGTCCGCCGAGCCGCGGACGAAGGCGGCCGGGGTGCCGAGGTCGAGCCAGTAGGTGGAGTCCACCATGCCCTGGAGGTGGGCGCCGGCGGACAGCAGGTCGGGGAAGGTCTCGCGCTCCACCGACACCGGGCGCCCCTGCGGGATCGTGTCGATGACCGAGCGGCGGAAGACGTACGCCCCCGCGTTGATCTGGTCGGTGACGATCTCCTCCGGGGTCTGCGGCTTCTCCAGGAAGGCCAGCACGCGGCCCGTCCCGTCGGTCGGGACCAGGCCGTAGGCGCGCGGGTCCGTCACCTTCGTCAGGTGCAGGGAGACGTCCGCGCCGGTCTCCTCGTGGGTGCGCACCAGCGCCGGGATGTCCAGGCCGGTCAGGATGTCGCCGTTGAAGATCAGGACCGGCTCGTCGGGGCCGGAGCGCAGCCGCGAGGCGACGTTGCGGATGGCGCCGCCCGTGCCCAGGGGCTCCACCTCCGTGACGTACTCCAGGTGGAGGCCGAGGGAGGAGCCGTCGCCGAAGTACGGTTCGAAGACCTCGGCCAGATAGGACGTGGCGAGCACGATGTGCTCGACACCCGCCGCTCTCGCCCGCGCCAGCTGGTGGGTCAGGAACGGCACCCCCGCCGCCCGCACCATGGGCTTCGGGGTGTGCACCGTGAGCGGGCGCAGCCGGGTGCCCTTGCCGCCGACCAGGAGGATCGCTTCTGTCACCTGTCGTCTCTGCTTCCTGCCGGGACCGGCCGATCTGTCGTTCGGCCGGCCAGTGTATGCAGACCGTTCCCGGCCGCCTCCGAGGGCCGTGCGGTGTGGTCCGGCCTCAGCGGCCCTGGTAGCGCGCCGCGGTCTTGCGGGCGGTGCCGAGCTTTCCGTAGAGCTTTGCTCCGGGGCAGTCGGTGGCGAAGCCGTCCCGGTGACCGGAGATCACGTTCAGGCGTACGTTCTTTCCTTTTTGGTAGAGGTTGCCACCGGCGGACTTCAGATATGTCTTTCCGCGCGGATTCATCCCGTAGAGACCGAGCTTCCAGGCGGCGAGCCGGGCGACGGCCTTGACGGCGGCCGAGGAGGGCTTGGACCTGCTGTAGGTGCCGATGACGGCGATGCCCACGCTGTTGCTGTTGAAGCCCATGGTGTGGGCGCCCAGCACCGGTTTCGCCACACCGCCGGCCCGGCCCTCGTAGATGGTGCCGCACTTGTCGACGAGGAAGTTGTAGCCGATGTCACGCCAGCCCATGCTCAGGACGTGGTAGCGGTAGATACTGCGGATGACCGAGGGGGCCTCGGAGCAGGTGTAGTTGTTGCCCGTGGCGGTGTGGTGGACGAACGCCACCTTGTCCTTCTTCGTGTAGACGAACCCCCTGGCGCGCAGCGACTCGTCCGCACCCCAGCCGCGGCGGGTGATGATCTTCGGGCGGGGTCCGATGTGGGGCTGGGCGCGCTGCCGTTCCGTCAGTTCGCCGCCGCGCAGGGCGAACAACTCGCGTTCGGTGTCCTCGCGGCCGAGCGCGGGGATCTCGGTGGCGCCGATCGGGGCGAGACCGGCGTTGGCGGCGGAGGCGGCAGTGGCCGCCTCGCTCAGCTCGCCGGTCCGCGGCTGGTCCGGCTCGGGGCTCGGGACCGGGGACTCGTCGCCCAGGCCGTCGCCGGGGTCGCCGCCCGGGTCGCCGCCGGGGTCGACGAGTTCGAGGCGCAGCCCCGAGGGCAGCGGCAACGGCAGCGGCGGGTCCGTGTCGGCGCCCTGGTCGCGGTCGCCGGTGTCCGCGCGGACACGCACGTCGACGCCGTCGCAGTCGCCCACCCACAGCGGCGCGGTGGCGCCGCGCACGTGACGGAGGGCGCGTTCGGCGGTGCCGGGGTCGGCACCGTGGTCGGCGTTGTGGGTCTCGACGGCCTGCCAGCCGGACCAGGTTCCGGTGGCGACGGAACGGGTGCGGACCTGGACGCTGCCGTGCAGTTCGGTGTCGGGGTTGTCCCAGACGACGCCGAGCAGCGAGAAGTGCCGTACGTCGGCGCGGCGCAGGCCCTGTTCGGGGACGGCGCCGTCGGTGGGGGTGACGGCGGGGCCCCGGGCTGAGGCGAGGCCCCGGGCGGCGTGGCCTCGCGGGGCGTGGCCTCGGGGGACGGTGAGGCTTCGGCCGTGGGCACGGCCCTCGGTGAGCGGGACGAGGGGCAGGGACTGGGTGCTGCCGGGGACGTCCGCCGCTTCCGTGCCCGCGCGTTGCACGGCCGGCACCGGCGGGGCCGCCACCGGCGCCGCCGACGCGCCGCTCACCGTCGTCGTGGCCGCGGCGGCGGGGAGGGAGGGCGTCAGGGCGAGGGCCGCCGCGCTGGTGACACCGATCGAGGACGCAAGGAATCCATATCGTCGACGCATGGCCCCGATCTTGGACATAGTCATACATACATGTCCATTAGCGAACTGACGGTGCGTCGGATGACGTTCCTCCGAACCGGTGGCCGCCCGCCGCCCCCGCGGACGCCACAGCGCGCCGGGCGGGAGCGGCGCCGCGTACGCTAGCGCGGGTGAACGCCACCGAACGCACCCCTGCCGACCTGCTGGGTTCCGCGCTCGCCGCGGATCCCGGACGCCCTCTGGTGACCTTCTACGACGACGCCACGGGCGAACGTGTCGAATTGTCCGTGGCCACCTTCGCCAATTGGGTGGCCAAGACCGCGAACCTCCTCCAGGGGGACCTCGCCGCCGGGCCGGGCGACCGGGTGGCCCTGCTGCTGCCGGCGCACTGGCAGACGGCGGTGTGGCTGCTGGCGTGCGCGTCGGTGGGCGCGGTCGCGGACATCGGCGGGGATCCGGCGGCGGCCGATGTCGTGGTCAGCGGACCGGACACGCTCGACGCCGCACGTGCCTGCTCCGGCGAGCGGGTCGCGCTGGCGCTGCGGCCGCTGGGCGGCCGGTTCCCGCAGCCGCCGCAGGGGTTCGTC
This sequence comes from Streptomyces sp. NPDC006393, assembly GCF_040628575.1. Taxonomy (NCBI): domain Bacteria; kingdom Bacillati; phylum Actinomycetota; class Actinomycetes; order Kitasatosporales; family Streptomycetaceae; genus Streptomyces; species Streptomyces sp. NPDC006393. The sequence continues at coordinate 19,250 of NZ_JBEXZD010000062.1, read as the reverse complement.
GACTACGCCGTCGAGGTACCGGGTCAGGGCGACCGGTTCGCGCCGTTCGCGCCCGTGGACCCGGAGGGGCCCGGCCTGATCGTGGCCGGCGCGGAGTACACGGCGGCGGAGGTCGTCGAGCGGGCCCGCGCGGACGCCCCGGGACTGGATCTGACGGGGCCGGGTTCCCGGCTGCTGTCGGGACTGCCGTACGACACCTGGGAGGGGCTGAGCGCCGGCCTGTACGCCCCGCTCGCCGCCGGCGGATCGGTGGTGCTCTGCCGCCACCTGGACCGTCTGGACGAGGAGTCCCTGGCCAAGCGCATCGAGACCGAAAGGGTCACGGCGACGGCACGATGACGGCGCGGTGACGCCCGCCTCCCCGGCCACCGGCACGGCCGCCCGCCTCCCCGGCCGCCGGCACGGCCAGCAGCCGTGAACGTCGTCGGAGACACGGCCGCGGAGCCGGCCCCGTTCCCCCGTTCGGCTCATCAGCACCCCTCCCCCGGGCTCCCCCCGGGTCATGGTCGAAGGACCGGACGGAGGAGAGGGGTGGTTCCAGACGTGAGCCGTGGGGCAGGCGGGAGCCGTGCCGAGGGCCGTGCCGGTGGACCGGGCGGACCGGGCGTCGGGCCGGGCCTGGGGGGATCGGCCACCGGGGCCGGGCTCGCGCGCCGGCGGCGTATGCGCTGGCTGCGGGGCACCGCGCTCGGCGCGGCCGTCCTGGTCACCGCGGCCGCCGGGATCGGGTGGGCGGTCTACGTCAAGCTCAGCGACAACATCACCCCCGACGAGGCAGCCGCCGCCGAGCTCCGGCGCTACGAGAAGGAACGGCCCACCGCCCTGGTCAAGGGCGCCCAGAACATCCTGCTGATCGGGTCGGACACGCGCGCGGGCGACGGAAACACCCGGTACGGACGGGACTCGGGGACCGAGCGCTCCGACACCATGATCCTGCTGCACCTGGCCGCGAACCGGCGCAGCGCCACCGCCGTGTCCCTGCCCCGCGACCTGATGGTGGACGTGCCCGGCTGCCGCCGCCCGGACGGCAGCCGGACCGAGCCGATGTTCGCGATGCTCAACTACGCCTACCAGACGGGCGGGCCGGCCTGCACCGTCCGCACCGTCGAGAAACTGACGGACATCCGGATCGACCACCACGTCGTCGTCGACTTCAGCGGCTTCAAGGCGATGGTCGACGCGGTCGACGGCGTCGAGCTGTGCCTGAAGAAGCCCGTGAACGACAAGGACGCCGGACTGCGGCTGCCGGCGGGCCGGGTGACACTCGACGGCGAGCAGGCGCTCGGCTACGTCCGTGCCCGCAAGTCCCTGGGCGACGGCAGCGACACCGACCGCATGGAGCGCCAGCAGCGGTTCCTCGGCGCCCTCGTCCACAAGGTGCGCGGCGACGACGTCCTGCTGAACCCGGTGAAGCTGTATCCCGTCCTGGACGCGGCCACCTCCTCCCTGACCACCGACCCGGCGCTGGCGAGTCTGCGCGGCCTCTACCAACTCGTGCGCGGGCTGCGCGAGATCCCCACGGAACAGGTCCGGTTCCTGACGGTTCCGAGGGAGTCGTACGTCTACAACGCCGATCGTGACCAACTCGTGGAACCGGAGGCCGAAAAACTGTTCGCCCGGCTGCGGGCGGACCAGCCGGTGGCGGTGGCCAAGGAGGTTTCACGGTATTCCGGCGCAAACGGCGCCAATTCGGCTGCTCCGCATTCCGGTTCCCCGACCGGTCGGCCGGATTCTCCGGCCGGCCGACCGGATTCCGCGGCCGGGGCACCCGATTCCCTTCCCGGCGGCGGTTCGGCTGCGCAGTCGCACGACTACGTTCAGTACGTTTCCGGGAGTGCGGCGAAGCTCCGGGCGCGTACTGCCGCTTTCGTGGACCCACCGTCACCCACCCCGTCGTTCCCCGGCAACACCGCCGCTGAGGACATCTGCGGGTAAAGCCCCGACCAAAGGCGAACTTCTGTTCCCGGAAATGGGCGGATTGCCCAGTTGTAGGGACGTGGAATTTGTCACCGCCGTCGCTGAATCCGCGACCGGCCGGATAGTGTGAGCGATCCGGTGCTACCGGCCGCGAGGTCTCCCTGGGGTCGTGCACTGTGTGTACGAGACCCTGAGCGCCTTTGAGGGGGGAGGCGCCGCGTGGCCCCGACGGAGGATTCGGACAACCGTGGACGCGCAAGGCCGTGGGCGGGCGGACAACATCGATCCCGCAGACCAGTGGGTGCTCAATCCGAACACCGGCGAATACGAACTGCGACTGACTCCTTCCGCTCCGCAGTCGTCGGTCCCCAGCCCGCGTAGACCGTCCTCGCGCGGTGCGGGCGGGGGCGGCGGCAACGCGGCGGCGGGCCGGCGCGCCGGCGCGCCGGGAGAGCGGTCCGCGCCCGGACGGCAGCAGTCCCGCGAGGCGGCTCCGGGCCGCACCGTGCCCGGGCCGCGCCGCCGTCGTGGCGCGCCGCCGCCGCAGGAGCCGGTGCCCGGGCGGCGGGGGCGCCGGCCGGAGAAGAAGAAGTCGAGGACCAAGAAGGTCCTGATGTGGACCGGCGGCACCATGGCGTTCGTCCTGGTGGGCGTCGGCACGGCCGGCTATCTGATCCTCAAGCACCTCGAGGGCAACATCTCCACCACCGACGTGGGCAGCGCGGCCAAGAACGGCTTCAGCAAGGACGAGGCCTTCAACATCCTGGTCATCGGCACCGACAAGCGGACCGGCAAGGGCAACGGGGGCTACGGCGACAAGGGCAGCGTGGGCCACGCGGACACGAACATCCTGCTGCACGTCTCCAAGGACCGTACGAACGCGACCGCGCTGAGCATCCCCCGCGACCTGATCGTGGACGTCCCGGACTGCCCGACCAAACAGTCCGACGGCAGCATGAAGGTCATCCCGGGCACGCAGGACGTCCGCTTCAACACGAGCCTCGGCCAGGACGGCCGCGACGCGGGCTGCACGATGCGCACGGTCAAGGAGGTCACCGGCATCGCGCCCGACCACTTCATGATGGCCGACTTCAACGCGGTCAAGACCCTGACGTCCGCCGTGGGCGGCGTCGAGGTGTGCCTCAAGCACGCCGTCGACGACCCGGACTCGCACCTGAAGCTGTCCGCCGGCACGCACAAGGTCGAGGGCGAGCAGGCGCTGGCGTTCGTCCGCACCCGGCACAGCTTCGGCAACCAGGGCGATCTGGACCGCATCAAGGTGCAGCAGCAGTTCCTCGGCTCGCTGATGCGCAAGATGTCCTCCGGCGACACCCTCACCAACCCGGCCAAGCTCTACGACCTGGCCGACGCCGCCACCAAGGCGCTCACCGTCGACCAGGGCATCAAGAAGGTCAGCACGCTCAAGGACATCGCCCTGGAGCTGAAGAAGGTGCCGCCGAAGAACATCACCTTCCTGACGGTGCCGGTCCTCGACAACCCGGCGGACGGCAAGATCCACAAGACGGTCATCGTCGACCCGAACAAGGCCCCCCAGGTCTTCGACACCATCGGCAGCGACGTCTCCTTCACCGAGGTGAAGAAGAAGCAGCAGCAGGCGAAGGACGCCGAGGCCGACCGGCTCAAGGGCCCCCAGTCGGCCGCCTCCGACGTGCGGGTGCGGATCCTGAACGGTGGCGCCCCTCCCGGTTCCGCGTCGCAGACGCTGACCTGGCTGCAGAACCAGCAGGGCGTCAGCAAGTCCGAGAACGCGGGCAACGCGCCCGCGGCCATCGGCAAGACCACGCTCGAGTACGCGCCCGACCAGGCCGACCAGGCCCGTAAGCTCGCCGCGCTGATGGGGCTGTCCGGTTCCGCGCTGAAGCCGGGCAAGAGCGTGACCAACTCCCAGGGGCTGCCGGCGATGACGCTGACCCTGGGCAAGGACTTCAAGGGCGCGGGAGTGTCCCTCACCGCTCCGACGAAGGCGCCGGACGTGGACGGGAAGTCCACGGCCGACAAGGTTCAGTGCGCGAGTTGAGCGCACTGGGCCACCCTTCGGGCCTGTCGAGCGTCTAACAGGGCGCACGACAGGCCTGTTCGGTGAAGTCAGGGTGGGGAGGATGGGGAGTTGACCCAGAGCGGTCTGCGCGGGGAGGGGCCTGCGGTCGAGGACACGGCGCCCCTCGCGTCGCGAGGGAACGTGTCGGGCGGCCGCGGCCGTCACGGCGGCAGAGGACATGGCGGACATGGCGGACGCGGCACCGCGGGCAGACGTCCCAAACGGCGCGTGCTGCGCTGGTCGGCGACGGTGCTCGCGGTGGTGATACTCGGCACGGCCGGCGCCGGATACCTCTACTACGAGCATCTGAACAGCAACATCCGCAAGGGCGAGCGCAGCAGCGGCGACTCCAAGGCGCGGAAGGCGAAGCCGAACGCGGCCGGCCAGACGCCCGTGAACATCCTGCTGATCGGCTCCGACAGCCGTAACTCCGACGCGAACGTGGCGCTCGGCGGCAGCAGGGAGAACCGGGGCAACCCGCCGCTGGGCGACGTGCAGATGCTCATCCACCTGGCCGCGGACCGCAAGAGCGCCGCCGTGGTGAGCATTCCGCGCGACACCCGCGTCGACATCCCCAAGTGCACGGACCCGAAGACCGGCCACGTCTACCCGCCGACCAACGCCATCATCAACGAGTCACTGGCCCGCGGCGGCGCCGGCTGCACCCTCGCCACCTGGCAGAACCTCACCGGTGTCTACATCGACCACTGGATGACCATCGACTTCGCGGGCGTGGTGAAGATGGCGGACGCCATCGGCGGCGTCGACGTCTGCACCAAGCAGAACGTGTGGGACCGCCCGCTGCCGAGCGTGCCCGGCGGCTCCGGACTGAAGCTGAAGGCCGGCACGACCAAGGTCAAGGGCAAGCAGGCCCTCCAGTGGCTGCGCACCCGGCACGCCTGGGGCAGCGACCCGCTGCGCGCCAGGGCCCAGCACATGTACCTGAACTCGATGATCCGCACGCTGAAGAGCCAGAGCGTCTTCACCGACACCGGCCGCCTGATGAACCTGGCCGAGGCGGCCACGAAGTCCCTCCAGGTCTCCGAGGAGATCGGCACCGTCAAGAAGCTGTACGACCTGGCGATGCAGCTCAAGACGGTCCCGACCAACCGCATCACCATGACGACGATGCCCAACGTCGAGGACCCGCAGAACAAGGACCATCTCGTACCGGACGGCGCCAACGCCGAGAAGGTGTGGAAGATGATCCGCGACGACGTGTCCTTCGACGCCAACGGCAAGGCCTCCGACGGCAAGAAGGACGGGTCCGGCGCCGGCGGCAAGCAGGGCGCGGACCAGGAGCAGGCCTCCGCGGACCCCGCGCACCCGGACGGCCAGATCGGCGTCGCCGTGCAGAACGGCACCCGTACGTCCACCCTCGCCCCGGTCTCCCACCGGGCGACCGACATCAGCCAGGAGCTCGTGCGGAAGGGCTTCACCAGGGCCGCGGCGGACGCGTCGGTGACGCCGTCCGCGGACGAGACGGTCGTCCGCTACCCGAGCGCCGACCTGAAGGGCGACGCCGAACGTGTCGCGGCGGCGCTGGGCATCCCGATGTCCTCGGTGGAGAAGTCGACGGACGTCACCGGTGTGACCCTCGTCGTCGGCTCGGACTGGCGCACGGGCACCAGCTACCCGAAGCAGGAGGCGCCGAAGGCCGGCGACATCCCGGAGAACTCCGACGCCATCAACGGCGCCGACACCGGGCAGTGCATGGACGTGTACGCGCCCTACCGCTGGTAGCCCGCCTCCGGGTGCGTTTCTTGAACGCCCGCACGCGGGCAAGTCCTCGGCCGCGTGCGGGCGTTGCGGGCGCGGGTGGCAGGATCGGCGGGCAGCGAGGTGATCCGGGCGTCCCGTCGGCAGGGGTGACGTCCTGCCGAGGGGAGTGGTGACGTGGCGGCAGATGTGACGGTGGCCCGGCAGGACGGACGGCCCCACGCGGAGCGGCGGCGGCGCGGGACCCTGGTCCGCGGGCTGCTGTTCGTGCTGACCGCGGTGGTGGCCGGGGCCGCCGGTGTGGCGGGCACCCTGGTGTACCAGAGGGCGACCGCCGAGGACACGGCGGCGGTCGACGCGCAGGCCGACCGGCTCGCCGAGGATCTGCGGGCGGACCTGAACGCGGGTTTCTACTCGCCGGGGCAGACCTACGGAGGGCAGTTCACCGAGGGAACCCTCGTCGCCCAGGTCGAGGGGCACGGCGGTGTGCTGCTGAGCTCGGACACGGCCCCGGGCGGGCCGGGCGGCCGGACGCACACGATGACGGTGATGCTGGGGCTGGTGCCGCCGGAGGCGGGCACCGTCGACGCGCACGCCTATCCGGTCCGCTGCTACCGCTACACCTTCGCCGTCGGCACGTACAGCGTCAAAAAGTCCCATCTGGACTGCCCGGCGGTACGGACCGACGGCCGGCCGGGCAGCCTCGTGGCGCAGATGGGCGGGCTGCTCGCGCGGCAGTCGACCGGCGCGTCCGGGCGGATGGCGACCACCGGCTACCCGCACTCCGCGCGGGGCGCCGTGGACTTCCTGACGGACAAGCGGCTGGTCGCCGCGCAGGACACCGTGAGCGAGGTCTCCGGCGGCCCCGCCGGAGGTGACGTGAACGTGTTCGCGTTGCGCGTCAACGGCACCTGCCACTATCTGCGGATGGACGCCTCGTCCACCGTGTCCCGCCTGGTGCCGCTCTGGCTCGCGCCCGCCGACGAGCAGGAGACCTGCGACGTGACCCGGGCCCGGGCGGCCTCCGCCCTGTACGGGACGGACCCGGCGAAGGCGGGATGAGCGACGGACGCGGTCGCCGGGCGCCGCCGCCTCACCCGGGCGGGCGTAGCGGATTCCGTGCTTCCGTCGGATGGCGGGGGGCGGTCGAGGGGCGTACGACGGAAGGGCACGGGGCCCGCCCCGAGGCCCCGGCTGCCTTCGTCCCCCCAGGAGGAGCCATGACCCAGCCCGGAACCATGACCGCCATGAGCAAGCAGATGCAGGACTGCGTCGAGGCGTGCATGTCCTGCCACACCGTCTGCGAGGAGGCCATGAGCTCCTGCATGCAGATGGGCGGCCAGGCGCAGATGCAGATCATGCGCGCGCTCATGGACTGCTCCGAGACCACGCGCATGTGCGCGGACATGATGATGCGCCGCTCGCCGATGGCGGCCGAGATGTGCGCGATGTGCGCCAAGGCGTGTGACATGTGCGCCGAGGCGTGTATGTCGCTGCCCGAGGACAAGATGATGCAACGCTGCGCGGAGGCGTGTCGCCGCTGCGCGGAGATGTGTCGCGCGATGACGGGCGCCCGGATGTGACCCGGCCGGGCGCGACGGCGAGGGCCCCGCGGACAGTACCGCGGGGCCCTGCCCCTGACAGGTCGTCCGGCGGCCGCCCGGTTGCCCGGCGGCCGTCCGGTCAGTTGCCGGAGACGGTCACCGTCTCGTCGTTCTTCAACTCGTCGACCAGGGTCTTGACCTTCGCCTTGTCCCAGACGAGGTTGCCGCCCGAGGAGCCGGATATCGGCATGTTCATGGACTTGCCGTCACCGCCGCTGACGCCCTTCATCGCCCAGAACATGGAGGCCAGGTCCCACAGGCTCATGTCCTTGTCGACGACCAGGGAGTCCAGGCCCGCCCCCATCGTCGGATAGAACTTGAACGGGTTCAGGACCGTCGACGGGGTGGCCACCTGGTGGGCCAGCGCGGACAGGAACTTCTGCTGGTTCTTGGTGCGCTGGAGGTCCGAGGCGGCGAAGGCGTGCCGGGTACGGACGAAGGCCAGGGCCTGCTCGCCGTTCAGCTTCTGCTTGCCCGCCTGGAAGTCGGCGCCCGACCACTTGTCCTTGAAGGGCTTGTCGATGGTCATCTCGACGCCGCCGACCGCGTCCACGATGTTGGCGAAGCCGGCGAAGCCGATCTCCACGTAGTGGTCGATGTGCAGGCCGGTGTTGTACTCGATGGTGCGGACCAGCAGGGTCGGCCCGTCGAACGCGTACGCCGCGTTCAGCTTGTTCGTGCCCATCGCCGGCCTGATCTTGCCGGACTCCGAGCCGCGGAACTGCGGGATGGTGACGTTGGAGTCGCGCGGCAGGGAGATCAGCGTGTCGCCGTTGTCCCCGACGTGCAGGATCATCATCGAGTCGGTGCGCTTGCCCTCGGCGGAGCCGGTGTGGAGCTTCTTCTTGTCCTCGGCGGACATTCCGGCGCGGCTGTCGGAGCCGACGATCAGGTAGTTCGTGCCCTTGCCGGCCTCCGGCCGGTCGATGACCTTGGACAGGTCGACGTCCCGGTGCAGCTTGGAGTCGGCCCAGAAGTAGGTGGCCACCGAGGTGACCACCAGCGCGGTGACCAGGGTTATCGCGGTCCATTTGATGCGACGGCCCCAGTTGGGCGCGGGACGGGGACCGCGGGTGCCGCCCTCGCCCGGACCGCCGGGACCGTCGCCGCCCGGCCGGCCGTAGACCTGTCCGGTGTTGTAGCCGCTGTCGTAGCCGTAACCGTCGTCGCTGTCGGTGTAGCCGTCGGCGTAGCCGCCGCCGGCGTACGACGGCTGCTGCGGCACCCCGTACGGAGGCGCCGCGGGCCGCTGCCCGCCCTGCCTGCCGTAGGCGCCCTGCCCGGGCGGTACCGCCGGGCCGCCGCGCCGCACCTGGCGCATCACACGCGCGCCCTCCGGCTGCGCTCCGGCGCTGCCGCGTCCGTACCGGGGTCCACGCTCGTCGCCGGACCACCCCTCGGGCCAATCATTCATGGGCCCCAGTGTGCAGGTCTCGCCCGTATGGCGTACAAGGGCCGTCGGAAAATCAGGTCACGGCTGTTGCGAAGCCGACACAAATCCCCCCTATGTCGCCTCGGCATAAGGTGGGGGCCATGACAGACCAGGCCTTCGTCGCGGAAACCGGCACCGCGGAAATCCCGGGCAGGCCCACCTCGGCGTCCCGGACCACTCTCAGCCACATCATGACCCACAACGACACCAACCTCCTGGGCACGGTGCACGGCGGTGTGATCATGAAGCTGGTCGACGACGCGGCGGGCGCGGTTGCCGGCCGGCACAGCGGCGGCCCCGCCGTCACCGCCTCCATGGACGAGATGGTGTTCCTGGAGCCCGTCCGGGTCGGCGACCTCGTCCACGTGAAGGCCCAGGTCAACTGGACCGGCCGGACCTCCATGGAGGTGGGCGTCCGCGTCCTGGCCGAGCGCTGGAACGAGTCCACCCCGGCCACCCAGGTCGGCTCCGCCTACCTGGTCTTCGCCGCCGTGGACGCGGACGGAAAGCCCCGCGTGGTGCCGCCGGTCCTGCCCGAGACCGAGCGGGACAAGCGGCGCTACCAGGAGGCCCAGATACGCCGCACCCACCGCCTGGCCCGCCGCCGCGCGATCAAGGAACTGCGGGAGAAGCGGGCGGCGGAGGGCTACGAGGACTGAGCTCCCGCCGGCCTCACCCGCACTGCACCTCGTCGCCCCTGACCACGCGGGCCGCGCCCTGCACCGGATCCTCCACGCGGACCTTGCGCACCTGACGGAAGTCGCCGCCCGCGATCACCCTGAGGGTCGGGCCCTGCCCCGGCACGGCCCGCAGCTCGGCTCCCGGCAGCGCCGCGGCGAGCGACCGCGCCGAGCGGTCCCACCGGGGGTCGTAGAGCACCACGGTCCGCTTCACCCCGCGTTCCTTGGAGTCCACGGGGGCCCTGGTGGTGAGGAACCCGGCCGCCGCCAGCGCGGTGTCCACGCGCCTGCCGAGCCCGACCGTGGTGGTGCCGTTCTCCACCTGGACCCGGATGCGCTGCGGGGCGACCCCCACGGCCACGGCGCGGTCCCGCCGCGGCGACGGCTTGCGCACCGAGAGCGGGCGGTCCTCGCGCAGCGTCCGGAACAGCTGCTCGGCCTTGGCCTTGTCCCACTTCACGGTCGAACCGAGCCCGCCCACGGGAACGGCCGGCTGCTCGACCGGGACGGTGGTGAACTCGGAGGAGGAGGGGGAGAAGCTCCGCATCGCCCGCCCGAGGTCGAGCAGCTCCTCGGTGTGGAAACCCTGGTCGGCGCGTACCGAGCTGAGCACGGCCCGGGTCACGTCCCGGAACTTCATCGGGTTCAGCAGCACCCGGGAGGAGGTCGCGCGTTCGATCAGCGCGGCCAGGAAACGCTGCTGGCGCTGCATCCGGCCGAAGTCGCTGGCCCCGTCGACGTGCCGCGAGCGGACGTACTGGAGTGCCTGGCCGCCGGTGAGGGTGTGGGTGCCGGCGGGCAGGTCCAGGCCGGTGTAGGAGTCCTTCAGCGGTTCGGCGGTGCAGACCGGGACGCCGCCGAGGACGTCGACGGTGCGCATGAAGGTGGTGAAGTCCACCTCCAGGTAGTGGTCGATCTTCAGCCGGGTCATGCCCTCGACCACGCGCACGGTCAGGTTCGGTCCGCCCTCGGCATAGGCCGCGTTCAGCTTGACCGGGTGCGGCCCGTGCCGCTTGCCGGTGTTCCGGTCGACATGGGCGGGCAGCTCGGCGTACGAGTCGCGGGGCAGGCTGACCACGCTGGCCCGTTCCCGGTCCGCCGACAGGTGCACGATCATCATCGTGTCGGTGCAGTGGCAGGGCTGCCCGCCCAGCCGGTACTTGCGCCGCTCCTGGGCGCTGATCTTGTCCCGGCCGTCGGTGCCGACCAGCAGGACGTTCATCCCGTGGCCCCTGGGCGGGCGGTTCTTCATGTCCTTGAAGGGATCGACCCGGACGATGCCCGCGTCCAGGCTGGAGACCACCGCGTGCCCGATCCCGGCCGAGGCGAGCACCACCACCGACAGCGTGGTCGCCGCCCGCATGGCCCAGCGCGGTCTGCGGCGCGGCACCGGCGCGTACGGCACTCCGTCCGGCCGCTGCGGTACGGCGGCCTGCCGCGACCCGCGCCGGGACCGCGCGGCGGGCCGGGACTGCGGGGACGACCGGGGCGGCGTGGTGGACATGCAGGGACACCTCCGCATATGGCGTGGGTGGGCACCGTGAGCACCGTAGGGCCATACGATCTGCGCACCGGGGCAGTGCCCCCTGCGGCGCGCACCGGTGTCCCCCGTACGCGGTAACGTGAGCACCGATGAACGCCAAGCCCGACGTGCGGTTCCCCGCCGTGTCTGTGATCATGCCCGTCCTCAACGAGGAGCGGCATCTGCGCGGGGCCGTCGAAGCGATCCTCGCGCAGGAGTACGACGGCGAGATGGAGGTCGTGATCGCCCTGGGTCCGTCCACGGACCGCACGGACGAGATCGCCGCCGAGCTCGTACGGAACGACCCGCGCGTCCACACGGTCCCGAACCCCACCGGCCGCACCCCCGCCGCGCTGAACGCCGCGATCAAGGCCTCCCGCCATCCGATCGTGGTCCGCGTCGACGGCCACGGCATGCTCTCGCCGAACTACATCGCCACGGCCGTACGCCTCCTGGAGGAGACCGGCGCGCAGAACGTCGGCGGCATCATGCACGCCGAGGGCGAGAACGCCTGGGAGCACGCGGTCGCGGCGGCCATGACCTCGAAGATCGGTGTGGGCAACGCGGCCTTCCACACCGGCGGCGAGGCCGGCCCGGCCGAGACGGTCTACCTGGGTGTCTTCCGCCGTGCGGCCCTGGAGCAACAGGGCGGCTACAACGAGGAGTTCATCCGCGCCCAGGACTGGGAGCTGAACTTCCGCATCCGCGAGGCGGGCGGCCTGATCTGGTTCTCGCCCGAGCTGAGGGTCTCCTACCGGCCGCGCCCGAACGTGCGGGCGCTCGCCAAGCAGTACAAGGACTACGGCCGCTGGCGGCATGTCGTCGCCCGCTACCACGAGGGCTCCATCAACCTGCGCTATCTCGCCCCGCCGACCGCCGTGTGCGCGATCGCGGCAGGGATCGTGGTGGGCGCGGCCCTGACCCCCTGGGCGTTCGTGGTCCCGGGCGGTTATCTGGCGGCGATCGCCGCCGGGTCGGTGCCGGCCGGCAAGGGCCTGCCGCTCAGCGCCCGGCTGCGGATACCGGTGGCCCTGGCCACCATGCACATGTCGTGGGGCTGGGGCTTCCTGACCAGCCCGAAGGCGCTGGCGAGGAAGGTCATCGCCTCGCGCCGGCCGGCGGTCACCTCGCCGAGCTGAGCACTCCCGCAGCCGAGCGGTGCCGCAGGACGCGTGAAGGGTGCCCGACCGGCGGGCACCCTTCGGTCATCGGCTCACCTGCCGCTTACGGCAGGTTGCGCGCCATGACGATCCGCTGGACCTGGTTGGTGCCCTCGTAGATCTGGGTGATCTTGGCGTCGCGCATCATGCGCTCCACCGGGTAGTCGCGGGTGTAGCCGTAGCCGCCGAGGAGCTGGACGGCGTCGGTGGTGACCTCCATGGCGACGTCCGAGGCGAAGCACTTGGCGGCGGCGCCCTGGTAGGTGAGGTCGGCGTCGCCGCGCTCGGAGGCGGCGGCGGCCTGGTAGGTCAGGGCGCGGGCGGCCGAGATCTTCATGGCCATGTCGGCGAGCATGAACTGGATGCCCTGGAAGTCGGCGATCGCCTTGCCGAACTGCTTGCGCTCCTTGACGTAGCCCTTGGCGTAGTCGAGCGCCCCCTGGGCGATGCCGAGGGCCTGTGCGGCGATGGTGATGCGGGTGTGGTCCAGGGTCTTCATCGCCGTGGCGAAGCCGGTGCCCTCCTCGCCGATCATGCGGTCGGCGGGGATGCGCACGTTGTCGAGGTAGACCTCGCGGGTCGGGGAGCCCTTGATGCCGAGCTTCTTCTCCGGGGCGCCGAAGGAGACGCCCGGGTCGGACTTCTCGACGACGAAGGCGCTGATGCCCTTGGAGCGCTTCTCCGGGTCGGTGACGGCCATCACCGTGTAGTACTCGGAGACCCCGGCGTTGGTGATCCAGCGCTTGACGCCGTTGAGCACGTAGGTGTCGCCGTCGCGGACCGCCTTGGTCTTCATGCCGGCCGCGTCGGAGCCCGCGTCCGGCTCGGAGAGGCAGTACGAGAACATCCCGTTGCCCTTGGCGAGCGGGGTCATGTACCGCTTCTTCAGGTCCTCGGAGCCGGACAGCAGCACCGGCAGGGAGCCCAGCTTGTTCACCGCGGGGATCAGCGAGGAGGACGCGCAGACACGGGCCACCTCCTCGATCACGATGACCGTGGCGAGGGCGTCCGCGCCCGCGCCGCCGTACTCCTCGGGGACGTGCACGGCGTGCAGGTCGTTCGCGACCAGCGCCTCCAGGGCCTCCTGCGGGAAGCGGGCCTCCTCGTCCACCGCGGCGGCGTACGGCGCGATCTTCGCCTCGGCCAGCGAGCGGATGGCGTCGCGGAGCATGTCGTGCTCCTCGGACGGGCGGTACAGGTCGAAATCAGCCGATCCGGCCAAGGTCTCTCACGCTCCAAAAGCGACCAGTGTGACGCTAACTACCGTTAAGTAACCCGAATTTTAGGTGCCTGCCCGCGCAAGTGATACGTGAGCTTGGCGACAGCGGGGACATTGCCCGGCGATGGCCTTGCGCATACCCCCGATATGCTCGGGCAGCGCATCACCCCCGTCCCTCCTGGAGCATCCATGAGCCTCAAGATCACCGTGATCGGCACCGGCTATCTCGGCGCGACGCACGCCGCGGCCATGGCCGAGCTGGGGTTCGAGGTGCTGGGCCTGGACGTCGTCCCCGAGAAGATCGAGATGTTGCAGCGGGGCGAGGTCCCGATGTACGAGCCCGGTCTGGAGGAGCTGCTGCGCAAGCACGTGGCCGGTATCGAGGGCTCCAGCGGGCGGCTGCGCTTCACCCAGGACTGGGCCGAGGTGGGCGCCTTCGGCGACGTCCACTTCGTCTGTGTGAACACCCCGCAGAAGCACGGCGAGTACGCCTGTGACATGTCCTACGTCGACTCCGCGGTGGCCTCGCTCGCCCCGCATCTGACCGGGCCCGCGCTGGTCGTCGGCAAGTCGACGGTGCCGGTCGGGTCGGCGGACCGGCTGGCCCGGACGATCGCCGAGCTGGCGCCCGCGGGCGAGGACGCCGAACTGGCCTGGAACCCGGAGTTCCTGCGCGAGGGCTTCGCCGTCCAGGACACGCTGCACCCGGACCGGATCGTGGTCGGCGTGCGCAGCGAGCGGGCGGAGAAGCTGCTGCGCGAGGTGTACGCCACGCCGATCGGCGAGGGCTCGCCCTTCGTCGTCACCGACTTCCCGACCGCCGAGCTGGTGAAGACCTCCGCGAACTCCTTCCTGGCCACGAAGATCTCCTTCATCAACGCGATGGCGGAGGTGTGCGAGGCCGCCGGCGGCGACGTCGCCAAGCTGGCGGAGGCGATCGGGTACGACGACCGGATCGGGAAGAAGTTCCTGCGCGCCGGGATCGGCTTCGGCGGCGGCTGCCTGCCCAAGGACATCCGCGCCTTCATGGCGCGCGCCGGTGAGCTGGGTGCCGACCAGGCGCTGACCTTCCTGCGCGAGATCGACTCGATCAACATGCGCCAGCGCGGGCAGATGGTGGAGCTGGCCCGGCAGGCGCTGGGCGGCGGGCCGTTCCTCGGCAAGCGGGTCGCGGTGCTCGGTGCGACCTTCAAGCCCGACTCGGACGACGTACGCGACTCGCCCGCCCTCAACGTGGCCGGGCAGATCCACCTCCAGGGCGGCCAGGTGACCGTCTACGACCCCAAGGGGATGGAGAACGCCCGGCGCGTCTTCCCGACGCTGGGGTACGCCGAGTCCGCGCTGGAGGCGGTCCGGGGCGCCGATGTGGTGCTGCACCTGACCGAGTGGCGTCAGTTCCGCGAGCTGGACCCGGCCGAGCTGGGCGAGGTCGTCTCCTCCCGCCTGGTCCTGGACGGCCGTAACGCGCTGGATCCGGAACTGTGGCGGCGGGCCGGATGGACGTACCGGGCGATGGGCCGCCCTACGGCCTGAGCCGTACGCGCGGTCGAACGACCGACTCGCCGAACGACCGGCTCACCGGGGGCGACGCCGGTTCGGCCGAGGCTCAGTCGGCCGAACCGGCGTCTTCCCGCATTCTGCACCATCCGCCTGGGTGCCACCCGTACCACCGGGGCGACGGTCACGGCGCCTTGGCGCGATACCGGCGCATCTTCGCGCGTGCCCCGCACACCTGCATCGAGCACCAGCGCCCGCGGCCGGCCGGGCTGCGGTCGTAGTACGCCCAGTGGCAGGTGACCGCCTCGCAGGCCTTCAGCCGGGTCCAGGTGCCGGCGACCAGCGCCTCGGCCACGGCGGCCGCGACACGGGAGGTCAGGGTGGTGGTGTCGGCGGGGGCGAGGGCCGCGGAGCCGTCCTGGGCGTCGACCGCGACCAGCAGCGGGGCCCGCGCCAGCAGCTCGCCCAGGGGCGTCACCTCGCGGTGCGGCAGGTGCCCGGCGTGGGCGAGCAGCGTGGCCCGCAGCGACTCGCGCAGCTCGCGTGCGGCCGGCAGTTCGGCCTCGGTGATCCCGAAGCGCGCCCGGACGTCCGGTGAGTCGAGCGAGTCGCCGCCCGATTCCAGGTCCAGTGTGTTCACCAGGGCCTCGACCAGCGCCAGGCCCGCGGGCGCGGCCGATCTCTCACTCATGGCTGCGACGGTACCTCGAAAAGCTGTTGCGCCGTTACCGGCCATGGGGGAGCATGCGGTAACCGTTACCGGTTATCCGCCTCTACGGGTAACCAGCACTCCTCGGGAGGAAGTCATGGCTCTCGCCAAGCTGGGTGTCGTCGTCCTGGACTGTCCCGACCCGCGCGCGCTCGCCGGTTTCTACGCCGAGGTGCTCGGCGGGACGGTGGAGGGCGAGGGCGACTGGGCGGACCTGAAGGTGCCGGGCGGTCCGTCGCTGGCGTTCCAGGCGGCGCCCGGGCACGTGCCGCCGAAGTGGCCGTCGTCCGACCGCTCGCAGCAGTTCCACCTGGACCTTGTGGTGGAGGACCTGGACGCGGCGGAGAAGGGCGTCCTCGCGCTCGGCGCGGAGCCGCTGGACGCGACGGACCGCACCCGCACCTTCCGGGTCTACGCCGACCCGGCCGGCCACCCGTTCTGCTTGTGCGCCTGCTGACAGGCAACGCACCGTCGCCGTAGTGTCGGCCGGGCGTCGCCCATCAAGGCAGGGAGGGCTTCCGGCCTTCCGTGTTCGTGTCGGCGGCCGGCGTGCCCGCTTTGTCGCGCGCGACGGCTTCCATGAGCCGCCGGGCGTTCGAGGGGGAGCGGAGAAGGTGGGCGGTCTCCCGCCAGGATGCGTACTCGTCGGCAGGCATGTACGGATCCCGGCGGGCCTCGCTGCCGCTCGTGGGCATCTGCTGCCGCCTCTCTCGCATACCGCTGGTACCGAAGAACAGGACTGCCGAGGTACCCGTTCTCCGGTACCGGGCCTCAGCCGTCCAGTTCCTCGATCGTCGCGTTGGACGGGCCCTTGGTGGCGCGCAGGTCGCGGGAGACGTCCTCCGCGGCGCCGAGCACGCGTACCGCGTTCTGCCAGGTCAGCTTGGCCAGGTCGGAACGGGACCAGCCGCGGTCCAGGAGTTCGGCGATCAGGTTGGGGTAGCCGGAGACGTCGCCCAGGCCGTCGGGGGTGAAGGCCGTGCCGTCGTAGTCGCCGCCGATGCCGAGGTGGTCGATGCCGGCGACCTCGCGCATGTGGTCGAGGTGGTCGGCGACCGTGGCGGCCGTGGCGACGGGGCGGGGGTTCGCCTCCTCGAAGGCCCGGTGGACCTTCATGGCCTTCTCCGTGGTGTCCAGGTGGTGGAAGCCGTGCGCCCGCATGTTCTCGTCGGCCGCGGCGGTCCAGTCGACGGCGGCCTGGAGGACGAACTTCGGCACGAACGTCACCATGGCCATGCCGCCGTTGGCGGGCAGGCGTTCGAGGACGTCGTCGGGGATGTTGCGCGGATGGTCGCAGACGGCCCGGGAGGAGGAGTGGGAGAAGACCACCGGGGCGGTGGAGGTGTCCAGCGCGTCCCGCATGGTCGTCGCGGCCACGTGGGAGAGGTCCACCAGCATGCCCAGGCGGTTCATCTCCCGCACCACCTCGCGGCCGAACGCCGACAGTCCGCCCACGCCCGGCTCGTCCGTCGCCGAGTCCGCCCAGGCCACGTTGTCGTTGTGGGTGAGCGTCATGTAGCGCACGCCGAGCGCGTACAGACCGCGCAGGGTGCCGAGCGAGTTCGCGATGGAGTGGCCGCCCTCCGCGCCCATCAGCGAGGCGATACGGCCGTCCGCGCGCGCCGCCTCCATGTCCGCGGCGGTCAGCGCGGGCGCCAGGTCCGCCGGGTAGCGGTCGAGCAGCTGCCGTACGCAGTCGATCTGCTCCAGGGTCGCCGGGACCGGGTCGGGCAGGTCCGAGCGGACGTACACCGACCAGTACTGCGCGCCGACGCCGCCCGCGCGCAGCCGCGGGATGTCGGTGTGCAGGTGGGCGTTCTGGGCGGCGGCGATGTCGCGGGCGCCGAGGTCGTAGCGGACCTGCTCGCGCAGCGCCCAGGGCAGGTCGTTGTGACCGTCGACGACCGGGAACTCGCGCAGCAGTTCCCGGGCTTCCTCGAGGGAGGCCATCGGCGTCACTTCCCCGTGCCGAAGCCGAAGCCGCCGGCGCCCTCGACCTTGGCGCGCAGCCGCTTGCCCTTCTCGGTGGCCTGGTCGTTGAGGTCCTGCTGGAACTCCCGCATGCGGGCCAGGAGCTCCTCGTCGTGGGCGGCGAGGATCCGGGCGGCGAGCAGGCCCGCGTTGCGGGCGCCGCCGACCGAGACCGTCGCGACCGGCACGCCGGCCGGCATCTGCACGATCGACAGCAGCGAGTCCATGCCGTCCAGGTACTTCAGCGGGACGGGCACGCCGATCACCGGCAGCGGGGTGACGGAGGCGAGCATGCCGGGCAGGTGGGCGGCGCCGCCCGCGCCCGCGATGATCGCCTTCAGTCCGCGCTCCGCCGCGTGCTCGCCATAGGTGATCATCTCCCGGGGCATGCGGTGCGCGGAGACGACGTCGACCTCGTAGGAGATCTCGAACTCGTCGAGCGCCTTTGCGGCGGCCTCCATGACGGGCCAGTCGGAGTCCGACCCCATGACGATGCCAACAACTGGGCTCATTCGGTGATCGTGCCTCTCAGGTATCCGGCTGCGTGACGGGCGCGCTCCAGCACGTCGTCCAGGTCGTCGCCGTAGGTGTTGACGTGTCCGACCTTGCGGCCGGGCTTCACGTCCTTGCCGTACATGTGGATCTTGAGCTGCGGGTCGCGGGCCATGCAGTGCAGGTACGCGGAGTACATGTCGGGGTAGTCGCCGCCGAGGACGTTGACCATGACCGTCCACGTGGCGCGCGGGCGCGGGTCGCCCAGCGGCAGGTCGAGGACGGCGCGGACGTGGTTGGCGAACTGGGAGGTGATCGCGCCGTCCTGGGTCCAGTGGCCCGAGTTGTGGGGGCGCATCGCCAGCTCGTTGACGAGGATGCGGCCGTCGCGGGTCTGGAACAGCTCGACGGCGAGGTGGCCGACGACGCCGAGTTCCTTGGCGATCCGCAGGGCCATCTCCTCGGCCTGGAGCGCGAGGTTCTCGTCCAGGCCGGGGGCCGGGGCGATGACCGTGTCGCAGACGCCGTTCACCTGCCGGGACTCGACCACCGGGTAGGCGACGGCCTGGCCGTGCGGGGAGCGGACGACGTTGGCGGCGAGCTCGCGGACGTAGTCGACCTTCTCCTCGGCGAGGACCGGGACGCCCGCCTTGAACGGCTCGGCGGCCTCCTCCACGGAGCCGACCACCCACACGCCCTTGCCGTCGTAGCCGCCGCGGACGGTCTTCAGGACGACCGGGAAGCCGTCGCCCTCCGCGGCGAAGCGGACCACGTCCTGCGGATCGGTCACGATGCGGTGCCGTGGGCAGGGCACTGAGATCGCGTCGAGTCTCGCGCGCATCACCCCCTTGTCCTGGGCATGCACCAGCGCGTCGGGGCCGGGGCGCACGGGTATGCCGTCCGCCTCCAGGGCCCGGAGGTGCTCGGTGGGCACGTGCTCGTGATCGAAGGTGATCACGTCGCATCCGCGCGCGAACTCGCGCAGCGTGTCCAGGTCGCGATAGTCGCCGACGACGACTTCGTTCACGACCTGCGCCGCGGAGTCCTGAGGAGTGTCACTGAGGAGCTTGAACCTGATGCCCAGCGGGATGCCCGCCTCGTGTGTCATACGAGCGAGCTGGCCACCGCCGACCATGCCGACTACGGGGAACGTCACGCCCCCAGGGTATCGGCCGCGCCACCCTGGCCGGATTCCCCGCCGTGCGTCCGCTCACCGCTCGTCCTCCCCCCCGACCGTTTCGTGCGCTCTTCCCTGTCTCTTCCGGGTCT
>NZ_JBEXZD010000061.1:0-46492 GCF_040628575.1 Streptomyces sp. NPDC006393 | reverse complement strand
CACCCTCGACGAGGACACCACGGGAAGACGCACAGGAGGCCGGACATGTCACGTCCACATCCACGTTCACTGGAAGGCAAGGTCGCGCTGGTCGCCGTCGCGCCACCAAAAGGGGTGAACGGTCGTAACTTTCCCGTGCGGGTCGCGTTCTGTCGCGCTAGGAGATCATTCGGACACGTGACGTCATGCCCGCGTCGACGGTTCGACTCCCTTCGCGCGCGC
Source organism: Streptomyces sp. NPDC006393 (assembly GCF_040628575.1). NCBI lineage: Bacteria > Bacillati > Actinomycetota > Actinomycetes > Kitasatosporales > Streptomycetaceae > Streptomyces > Streptomyces sp. NPDC006393. Next base: position 46,270 of record NZ_JBEXZD010000061.1, on the reverse strand, counting down.
CCCTGCGGCCGGCGGCGGCATCACGGTCGAGCGTCGGCGGCTCGCGTCAACTCACGGGATACGGCCAGGGGTTGGGCAGGCAGTGGATTCCGTCGTGGTCCAGGAACTTCGTCTGCTGCTGCATGACCGGCGCGAGCGCGCCGTCCTTGTCGCAGGTGACATGGCCGTGACCCAGCCGGTGGCCGACCTCGTGGTTGATCAGCATCTGCCGGTAGGCGTACATCTTGTCGCCGTAGGTCTTCGAGCCCTGCGCCCACCGGTAGGCGTTGATCATCACGCGCTCGGTGGCGGCGGAGTCGCAGGAGACGTTGTCCTCGGTGGTGTCCAGGCCGGACTTGGCGCACCAGACGGCGGTGGTGCCGGGGCTGGCGAGCGTGATCACGAAATCGGGCCGGCCGGAGGAGACGCGCTCGAACTTACGGGCGCCGTCGTGGGCCCAGCTGCGGTCGTCGTTGAGCGTCTTCTGCACGGCCTCGGCGAAGAGAGCCCCGTCGAGTCCCAGGCCCTCCTCCACATCGACCCGGTAGGTGTACTTCCGGCCCTTGCCCGGCGCCTTGGCGAAGCCCGGCACCGCCTGGAACCTGCCCGAGCCCTTGAGGGTGGGGCTGAGCGCGTACTTCGCGTTCATCTTCTGGCTGTACGTCAGCGCAGGTGCGGCGGCCGGCACGGACGGTGCCGCCTGCTGGTCCGTGCCCGCGTCGTCGCGGGCGTCGCGGGCCTGGTCGGTGGCGGACTTCGATCCCGCGCCGGTGCCGGCGTGGCCGTCCGTGACCTGCCCGGCGACGATGACGGCGAGCACGGTGGTGACGGCGGCGGCCGCGATGCCGGTGAACGTCCGCCCCTTGGTGCTGCCGCCCGGCGCGGGTGCGCCGGTGGGCGGTGCGTCGTCCTCGTCGGTGCCGGCCTCGGCGACGCGCCCCGCCGCGGCGGCCGTGGAGGCAGTGGAGGCCGTTGAGGCTGGGGAGGCCATTGAGTCCGGGGAGGCCTGAGCTATCGGAGCGCCGGGGGCGGCAGCGGCCGCCGGGCCGGCCGAGAGATACGTCCCCGTCCCGCCGTTGCGGGGCCGGGGCGTGAAGACGTCGTCGACGCCGTCACTGTCGCCGAAGGCGTCGAGATACTCCTGGCGGGGTCCCGCCTCGGGTGCCCGCCGCTGCCGGGGGATCGGTACGCCGGGGCGGGCTGCCATGCCCGCGGCAGCACCGGGCCCTGCCGAGGCGCCGAGGCCGGGCGCCCCTGCCCGTCCCGGCACCGCGCCGCCCGCCCCACCGGCACGCGGCCCCAACTCTCCCCAGCCGCCCCCGCCTTCACGCTGCTCCGGATGTCCCCCCCGAGCTCGCGGCACACCATGGGCCGGGGTGCCGTCGGGGAGCCGGGGAACACCGTGGGCGGGCGTGCCGTCGGGGAGCCGGGGCACGCCGTGGGCGGGCGTGCCGTCAGGCAGGCGCGGGGCCACGTGGGCAGGCGCGCCGCCGGGGAAGCGGGGGACCCCATGGGCCGGCGTGCCACCAGGGAAGTGGGGGACCCCATGGGCGGGCGTGCCGTCGGGGAAGCGGGGGACGCCGTGCGCCGGTGTTCCGTCGGGGAAGCGGGGCACCCCCTGCGCGGGTGTCCCGCCGGAGAGACGCGGACCCCCGGGGGTAGCAGCGCCGTCGGGCAGGCGCGGGACTCCGCGCGCCGGAGTGCCGTCGGGCAGGCGCGGGACCCCATGGGCGGGCGTGCCGTCCGGGAACCGCGGAACACCGTGGGCGGGCGTGCCGTCGGGCAGGCGCGGGACACCGTGTGCCGGTGTGCCGCCAGGGAAGCCGGGTGAGCCGGAGGTGAAGCCGGTCGGTGCGCCCGGGACCGGGGTCGAGGGCCCCTCGGGGACGCCGTATGCCCCATACGTCTCGTATGCCGGGACACCGCCCATCGGTCGCTGTCCTGGCAGCGGGCCGGAGCCCGGCCACCGCGCGGGCGGCACCCTGCTCGGACCCGAACCCGGACCCGAACCCGAACCTGGACCCATGCCTGGCCCCGGTCGGCCCTCGGGGGCCGTGCCCGTGCCCTGCCCCGGTACGGAGCCCGTTCCCGGGCGGCCTCGGCCGCCGTCCCGTGTTGCGGCTGTGTCCGCGGTGTCGCCCTTGGGGGCCGGTCCGCGACGGCTGTGGCGTCCCACCTGGTCCCTCAGCCCCCCATACTCACGCCGGAAGGCCCGTCATCGGCCCCCGCGCCGTCCGAGCCGGCGCGCTCTCTCACCGGACCCACCGGACCCACGGGATTCACCGGACCCACCGATGCCTCCTCCGCGTCCACCTGTCTCACCGGCCCATCCCCCGCGTCCGCCCTTCTCGTCCCAGCCGCCCCCTCGACCGCCTCTCTCGGCGGAGCCTGCGCAACGCCCGTCCCTCTCGGTGGAACCTCCCCCGTGTCCGCGAGCAGTTCTCGGAAGGCCGTCGCCACCGTCTCCGGGTACTCCATCATGGCGACATGGCCCGCGTCCGGCAGAGTGAGGAGGCGGGAGTCGCGGAAGGCACGGGCGGCACGGTGGGCCATGCGGTAGCCGACGAGCTGGTCCCGGCCGCCGTAGATCAGCAGCGTGGGCGCGAGGACGCGCTCGGCCTGGCGCCACAGTCCGTGCTGGCCGCCCAGCGTGTACGCGTCCACGATCCCGCGCGCGGAGCGCGCCATGGCATCCCAGAAGTACGGAAGCCGCAGCCGGCGTTCCATCTCCTCCACCGCATTGCGGAACCCCTCGGGCGTGACCCGCCCCGGATCGCCGTAGCAGAGGGCCATCACTCCACGGACCCGCTGCTCCGCCGTCCACTCCCGGGTGAGCCGGGTGAAGAAGGCGGCCACGCCGGGGAGCGCCAGCAGCGCCGTCGGCACGGCGCTGCGCTGCACCCGCAGCTCGGGCAGCGCGGGCGAGACCAGCGTCAGCGTCCGGACGAGGTCCGGGCGCAGCGCGGCGACGCGCGTGGAGACGGCACCGCCGAGCGAGTTGCCGAGCAGGTGGACCGGCCCGCGGTCGGAGGCGTCCAGAAAACGGATGACCGCGCGCGCGTGGGCGGTGACCGAGTAGTTGCCGTCGTCCGGCGGCGGAGAGTCCCCGAAGCCCGGCAGGTCGATCGCCTCGCCGTCCACGACGTCCTGGAGCAGCGCCATCAGCGCCGACCAGTTCTGCGAGGAGCCGCCGAGCCCGTGGACGTACAGCGCGGGCGGCAGGCCCTTTTGGGCGGGCGGCCTGGAACGCACCGTCAGGGTGATCCCCGACAGTCCGACCGAGCGCAGTCGCTCGCCCTCCTCGACCCTGACGGGTGCCACCCTGGGAAGAACGTTGGCGGGCGGCACGGAGGGCAGCTCGGTCGAAGACATGCGGCAATGTTACGAGACGATCACGTACCGGCTCATGTGTTCGCCGTCACAGATCGCGCGCATTCGGAGCTGTGTTCGCAGCGGTATTCGGGCCCCGGACCGCATGGCGTCCACATCGGGTGTCTCCTACGCTCGTACAGAGGGCACCCGCATGTAGCCCCTGTTTCTTCCGGGGACACTCACAAGAAGGGAGCCCGGGCATGGCAGTCGACCCCACCGATCCCGAGACGTTCGAGAACGAGAACGAGGAGGAGAACGTCCCGGAGATCGACGTCGAGGCCCCGGAGGGCGACATCGCCGAGCAGCAGGCGGAGCTGGCGCAGGAACGCGACGAGCCGCTGACGCGCGTGGAGCCCGACCGGGCGAACGAGGCCGACCTCGTCGAGCAGGCGCGGGTCGTGTCCCTCGACGAGGACGACTACCGCTGACGGCCGACGCACCGCTGAGCGGCCCGACCACCACGACTGAACAGCGGTGGAGCCCTCGTATGCCCTAACTGAACCCGTTCGAAACCATTGGACCGGTTTCTTCACCGTCCGGTACGTGAAATTCTGCGCTCGCACCGCGCACAGTACGGTTACCGAAAAGTACGATGGCGGCGCGGCGCACACCGCACAGGGACGACTTTGGGAGGCGGCGTGACAGCCATCGAGCAGACAGAGGCGGCACGCCCGCGAGGCACGCGCCTGCCGCGCCGTGCCCGACGGAACCAACTGCTGGGCGCCGCTCAGGAAGTCTTCGTGGCGCAGGGCTACCACTCGGCGGCCATGGACGACATCGCCGAGCGGGCCGGCGTCAGCAAGCCGGTGCTCTACCAGCACTTCCCGGGCAAGCTCGACCTCTATCTCGCACTGCTGGACCAGCACTGCGAGTCGCTCATCCAGGCCGTGCGCAACGCGCTGGCGTCGACGACGGACAACAAGCAGCGCGTGCGCGCCACGATGGACGCCTACTTCGCCTACGTCGAGGACGACGGCGGGGCCTTCCGGCTGGTCTTCGAGTCGGACCTGACGAACGAGCCCGCGGTGCGCGAGCGCGTCGACAAGGTCACGGTGGAGTGCGCCGAGGCGATCTGCGACGTCATCGCCGAGGACACCGGTCTCTCGCGCGCCGAGTCGATGCTGCTCGCCTCGGGCCTGGGCGGCCTCGCCCAGGTGGTGGCCCGCTCGTGGCTGCACAGCGACCGCAGCGTCCCGCGCGACCAGGCGGTCCAGCTGCTGACGTCGCTGGCGTGGCGCGGCATCGCGGGCTTCCCGCTGCACGGCACCGAACAGCAGCAGCACCACTGAGCCTGCCTGCCGGATCTGCCTACCGGATCCGCTTGCGGGACCTGCCTACCGGATCTGCCTGCCGGACCTGTCTGCCGGAGCGCAGGCCGAGCCGGCGGGGCGAACCGGCGGGATTGTTCCCGCCGGCTGTTCGCTCCTGGCGTGCCCGGGCGCAGCGTACGGATCCCCTCACCGGGCTAATGTGTGCTGGGTACGGCGCGGAAGGCCGCGCACTTCACTGACCGTCGGAGGGACATAGCCGTGGAGGTCAAGATCGGCGTGCAGCACGCGCCTCGCGAGATCGTTCTGGAGAGCGGTCAGAGCCCCGAGGAGGTCGAGCGGGCGGTCGCCGAGGCGCTGGCCGGCAAGTCGCAGCTGCTGACCCTCGTGGACGAGCACGGCCGTAAGGTGCTGATCCCGGCCGAGCGTCTGGCGTACGTCGAGCTGGGCGAGCCGTCGCCGCGCAAGGTGGGCTTCGGCGCGCTGTAGTCACGCGAGTCGAGAACGCGAGCGGGGTCCAGCCGGCCGGTGGTCGGCGGGACCCCGCTCGTCTCGTTCTGCCGGCCCGTTCACAGGTGGCGCACGAACAGCCCACAGGGGAGGGTTGTGTTCCGCAGGTCAGGGGTATGACCGGCTACGACCGAGAGGCTCCGGCCGACCGCCTGGGAGGGACCCTCATGTTCTTGGAAACGCTCGGCTCCGCCGTGCTCGGTCTGCTGCTCGGCTGGGCCGCGTTCCACCGGCTGTCCCACCGGCTGCCGTCCCGCCTGCTGGTCCTGTCGACCGCCGTGGCGGGTGCGCTGTTCGGGGGGTTCGTCACCCACAGCGCGCTGGGCTCCGGCGGCATCCTGCTGAACCTGCTGGGCGCTGCGGTCGTCTCCGCCGCCTCCCTGTCCCTGCTGCTGCGCCCGGCCGGCCGCCTGCGCCGACGATCCCTGACGGCGTAGCCGCCGAGGACCGCCGGGAACCAGGGCGCGGGAACTCGGGCGCGGGGGCTCAGGCGCAGGGGCTCACGCCGCCAGGCCCAGCGCGGCCATCCGCTTGGTGTGGGCCTCGGTGATCCGGGAGAACATCTTGCCGACCTCGGCGAGGTCGAAGCCGTCCGCGACGCCGCCGACGAGCATCGTGGACAGCGCGTCCCGGTCGGCCACGACCCGCTGGGACTGCGACAGGGCCTCGCCCATCAGGCGGCGCGCCCACAGCGCGAGCCGGCCGCCCACGCGCGGGTCCGCCTCGATCGCCGCGCGCACCTTCTCCACGGCGAACCCGGCGTGCCCGGTGTCGTCGAGGACGGCGAGGACCAGCTCGCGCGTGTCGGAGTCCAGGCGGACGGCGACCTCGCGGTAGAAGTCGCTGGCGATCGAGTCGCCGACGTACGCCTTGACGAGCCCTTCCAGCCAGTCCGAGGGCGCCGTCTGCTTGTGGAAGCCGTCGAGCGCGGCGACGAACGGGTCCATCGCGGCCGTCGGCTCCTCCCCGATCTCCGTGAGCCGGTCGCGCAGCCGCTCGAAGTGGTGGAACTCGGCCGACGCCATCTTCGCCAGCTCGGCCTTGTCCGCGAGGGTGGGCGCCAGCTTGGCGTCCTCCGCGAGCCGCTCGAAGGCCGCGAGCTCCCCGTACGCGAGAGCCCCGAGCAGGTCCACGACCGCGGCGCGGTACTGCGGGTCCGCGGCGGCCGTCGTCCAGTCCTGGGCGGCGATCCCGGTGCGTTCGGCGGGGGCGTCGGCGGCGTTCTCAGGCTTGTCAGAGCTCGTCATGAAGCGCACAATAGCCCGCTCGCCGCCCCTTCGAAGGACCCGGTCAACCGGTGTGACGACGACTACGTGACCAAATCGGCCATCGCGTGTGCACGATTCCGGGGTATGGTGGTAATGCGCCTGCTGGTACGCCGACGTGTTTCGGTGTGCCTCGACAGGCCGCACGCATGAGGATGCCCGGTCGGTGGCCCGATCGGCTCCGACCCGACAGCCCTCCCAGGCCGTACGCCACTGTGCGTACGACGACCGGAGGGACCTCCAAGCGGTACGAGCGCTAGAGCGTCGGCAGAGGTCCCGTGCCATACGGCTTGCCTGAGCGGTATGCCCGTACGGCGGCCGACGTCCCCAAGGCACGGTCACGCGACAAGACCCCCGCGCTCGCCTCGCACCGCGCACACAGAAGAGGCAGCACCCTGACTACGACGTTCCGATCCCTCGGGATCCTCCCCGAGACCGCCGAGGCCCTGGAGGCCGTCGGCATCACCACTCCCTTCCCCATCCAGGAGATGACCCTCCCCGTCGCCCTCTCCGGCACGGACGTCATCGGCCAGGCCAAGACCGGCACCGGCAAGACGCTCGGCTTCGGCCTTCCGCTCCTCGAGCGCGTGACCGTGCCCGCCGACGTCGAGGCGGGCCGCGCCGAGCCCGAGGCTCTCACCGACTCCCCGCAGGCGCTGGTCGTCGTCCCCACGCGCGAGCTGTGCGTCCAGGTCACCAACGACCTGTTGACCGCCGGCAAGGTGCGCAACGTGCGGGTCACCGCGATCTACGGCGGCCGGGCCTACGAACCCCAGGTGGAGGCCCTGAAGAAGGGCGTCGACGTGGTCGTCGGCACCCCGGGCCGCCTGCTGGACCTGGCCGGCCAGAAGAAGCTGAATCTGAAGCACGTCAAGTGCCTGGTGCTCGACGAGGCCGACGAGATGCTCGACCTGGGCTTCCTCCCCGACGTCGAGAAGATCATCGACATGCTGCCGGCCAAGCGGCAGACCATGCTGTTCTCGGCGACCATGCCGGGCGCGGTCATCGGCCTCGCGCGCCGCTACATGTCCCGGCCCACGCACATCCGCGCCACCGCGCCGGACGACGAGGGCGTGACGGTCGCGAACATCAAGCAGTTCGTCTACCGCGCGCACTCCATGGACAAGCCCGAGATGGTCGCCCGCATACTGCAGGCCGAAGGCCGCGGGCTGGCGATGATCTTCTGCCGGACCAAGCGCACGGCGGCCGACATCGCCGAGCAGCTCCAGCGTCGCGGCTTCGCCTCCGGCGCGGTCCACGGCGACCTCGGCCAGGGCGCCCGCGAGCAGGCGCTGCGCGCCTTCCGCAACGGCAAGGTCGACGTCCTCGTCTGCACCGACGTCGCCGCGCGCGGCATCGACGTCGAGGGCGTGACCCACGTCATCAACTACCAGTCCCCCGAGGACGAGAAGACGTACCTGCACCGGGTCGGCCGTACCGGTCGCGCGGGCGCCAAGGGCACGGCGATCACCCTCGTCGACTGGGACGACATTCCGCGCTGGCAGTTGATCAACAAGGCGCTGGAGCTGGACTTCAACGACCCGGTGGAGACGTACTCGAGCTCCCCGCACCTGTTCTCCGACCTGGACATCCCCGCGGGCACGAAGGGCACCCTGCCGCGCTCGGAGCGGACCCGCGCCGGACTGGACGCGGAGGAGCTGGAGGACCTCGGCGAGACCGGCGGTCGCGGCGCCCGCGGGCGCGGTGGCCGGGGCGGTCGCGGCGAGGCGCGCTCCACCGACCGCGAGCGCGAGCGTGAGCGCCCGGCGCGCACCCCGCGGCGGCGCCGCCGGACGCGCGGCGGCGCACCGGTGGACTCGGATACGGCGGCCTCCGGTACGGCGTCTTCGCACACGCCGGTCGCGGACGCCCCGTCCGATGTCGCGTCGGCGGGATCCACGGCCGGGGACGAGACCACCACCCGTACCCCGCGCCGACGTCGGCGCACGCGCGGCGGCGCGGCGGCGCAGCCGGTGGCAACCGCTGCCTCCGTGGCCCCGGAGGCCCCGGAGGACACTGCCGAGTCGCCGGCGGCCGCGGAGGCCGTGGTGACGACGGCGGAGGGCCCGGCCCTCGACGCCCCCGAGACCCCGGAAAAGCCGCGCCGCCGCCGCACCCGCAAGTCGGCGGAGCGCACGGTCGAGGCGTCGGCCGTCACGGCCGAGGCATCGCCCGTCACGGCCGAGACCGCGGTCGCAGTCGACACCGAGGACACCGAGCAGGCGCCGGCCGCGCGCCGTGCCCGCAAGAAGGTGGCCGCCACCGCCCAGACCACGTCGGACACGGCGGAGGGCAAGGCGCAGCAGGCCGAGTCGGCGGAACAGGTGGGACAGGCGGGACAGGCGGAGGAGCCCAAGCCCCGCCGCCGCACCCGCAAGGCCGCCGAGCCCGTCACCGCCGAAGCGGCGGTCGACACCGCCGAAGGCGCGACCGAGGCCGAGGCCAAGCCGCGCCGCACCCGCAAGAAGGCCGCCGCCCCGGAATCGGCGGTCGACACCGCCGAAGGCGCAACGGCGTCCGAAGCCAAGCCCCGGCGCACCCGGAAGACGGCCGCCACGGCTGCCACGGCCGGGTCGCCGCAGGACGCCGAGGCGAAGCCGAAGCGCACCCGGAAGGCCGCGGCCACCGCCGACGACGCCGTCGAGACGGCCGAGGGCGTGACCGCCGCCGAGGCCAGGCCGAAGCGCACCCGCAAGGCCGCGGCCTCCGCACCGGAAGCCGCCGCCGACACCGGCGACGCCACCGAGGGCACGGAGGCCAAGCCGCGCCGTACGCGCAAGAAGACGGCCGCCGCTGCCGAGGCGACGGCGGTCGCCGAGGAGGCGGAGGCCAAGCCGCGCCGCCGCACCCGCAAGGCCGCCGAGCCCGTCACCGCCGAAGCGGCGGTCGATACCGCCGAAGGCGCGACCGAGGCCGAGGCCAAGCCCCGGCGCACCCGGAAGAAGGCCGCCGCGGCCCCCGAGGCGACGGCTGCCGTCGTCGACGGTGCCGACGAGGTCAAGCCGCGCCGCCGCACCCGCAAGGCCGCCGAGCCCGTGACCGCGGAGATCCCGGCGCAGGCCACCGGTGAGCCCGAGCCGGAGGCCAAGCCCAGGGCGCGGCGCACCCGGAAGGCGGCGGCCTCGGTGGAGTCCGCGGAGGCCTGAGCTCACGACCCGACGGCCCGGCCCACCTCGTGTGGGACCGGGCCGTCGGCGTCCCTCCACACGGTGACGCGCCCGTGATGGAGGCGTTCCGCCCGCGTCCTTCGCCCGCGCGCCCGATAACCTCGCGGCATGAGCAGGCCTCCGACCTTCCGTCCGCCGGCCGGTGCCCGGGCCTACCGGTTGCGCACCGCTCGCGGTGAGTTCGCCGTCGTCGACGCGCCCGCGGCGCCCGGTGCCCAGGCGCGGGGCACCGCGCTGCTGCTGCCGGGGTTCACCGGGAGCAAGGAGGACTTCAACCCGCTGCACGAACCGCTCGCGGCGCGCGGCTACCGGACCGTGGCCGTGGACGGGCGAGGCCAGTTCGAGTCGGACGGGCCGGCGCACGACGAGTCGGCGTACGCACAGGAGGAACTCGCGCGGGACGTCCTCGCACAGGCCGAGGCGCTCGGCACACGCGTGCATCTGCTCGGGCACTCCCTGGGCGGGCAGATCGCCCGCGCGGCCGTGCTGCTCGACCGCTCCCCCTTTCTCTCACTCACTCTCATGGCCTCGGGCCCGGCGCAGATCTCCGCCTCGCAGCGGCAGCGGGTGAAGCTGCTGCGGGACGCGCTGGGTGTGATGACGATGGCCCAGGTGTGGGACGTCATCCAGGCGATGGAGCCGCCCGAGGAGACGGACACGGCGCCGGACGCGGGCCTCGATGCCCGGGAGGACCTTCGGCGGCGCTGGCTGGGCAACAAGCCCGCGCAACTCCTCGCCACCGGGTACCAGTTGTGCACCGAGCCGGACCGCGTCGCCGAACTCGTGGCGGTCGGGCTGCCGTTCCATGTGCTGTCGGGGGCGCGGGACGAGACCTGGCCGCTGCCGCTCCTGGACGACATGGCCGTACGGCTCGGCGCCCGGCGCACGGTCGTCGTGGGCGCCGAGCACTCCCCCAACTGCGACCAGCCGCTCCCCACCGCCCGCGCCCTCGCCGACTTCTGGGACGACGCCACCCGCGACACGGACGAGACCGAGGCCCCGCGCCGGACCGGCGCCCACTGAGTGCCACCGAGGGCCGAAGCACCGCTGGTACTGCTAGTACTGCGCCTGCAAGTGGTCCCAGAAGCCGTCCCGCAGGGCGCGGCGCAGGTCGGCCTGGCCGCGCAGCGAGTACTGCAGCAGCCCCTCGGCCTCGACCAGGAGGTCCTGGTCGACCGAGCCGGGCAGGTAGGGATGGCCGGGGAGGAGTTCCACCAGGGTGTCCCGGCCGCGTGCCGCGAGCCACTTCGCGGCGATCTGCGCGCCCACGAAGCGGACGTCGTCGCGGCTGGGCCGGACGCCGCCCGCCGGGTCGTACGTCACGGCCGTGCGCCGGGAGACGTACGGCTTGAAGAAGTCGAGGTCGAGGGTGCGCTGGCTGTCGACCTCCCACAGCAGCGGCTCGGCCTGGTTGCGGCCCTCGGGCGCCTCGATGCCCCAGAGGTGGACCCGGGCGCCGTAGCCCTGGGCGGCCTCGACCGCCGAGACCAGGTCCTCGTCGCCGCCGAGCAGGGCCGCGTCGCTGATGGCGCGGTGCCGGGCCAGGGACTCCAGGTCCGTCCGGATCAGTGAGTCGACGCCCTTCTGCTGGTTGTTGGCGTTGAGGTTGCCGAGGCGGACCTTGACGTCGGGCAGTTCGGCGATGGACTGCTGCTCGGCGGTGTGGATGCGGCGGCGGGCGCCGTCGTACCAGTAGACGCGCAGCAGCCGGCTGTCGGCGAAGACGGTCCGGGCGCGGTCGATGAGCGCGTCGATCAGACCCTCGGCGTCCAGATCGAAGGCGCGGCGGTCCTCCGTCCCGGCGACCAGCCGGCCCACGGCGGCGTAGAGGTAGCCGGCGTCGACGAAGATCGCATGGGTCGAGGGTGTCTTGGCCACCTCGGCGAGCATGCGTTCCAGCAGCTCGTTCGTCCGGTCGATGCGGGCGGCCAGCGCCGCATGGTCCTCGTTCATGGCCTCGTTCATCGCCTCCATTGTCCCGGCGATCACGCTGCGAACACAACCGGTCCCGGTCGGTCGAGCAACCGCTCTCTACCGGTCAGTAATTAGACGTTCGAAAAATTTCTTTAGTTTAGGGAATGTTCGTAACACACGGATCGTTGACTATGCATGGAACACGGGGCTCAACCTCCCCGTAAACCACCCACCTCACCAGTAATTCTCCGCAGGAGGATGACCAGACGAAGGGAGAAGCCCGTGCGCTTCGAGATCATGCGACTCGACGAGGTCGACGGCACCACCGTGGACAGCACCGTCGTGGACGCCGCCTCCGTCAACCGGATCGTTCAGCAGGCCGCCGCGATCGGCCAGCGGCTCTGGATCCGCCCGGCCGAGACCACAGCCTCGTAACGGCGGACCGTTTTTGACGCTTCGAGCCCCCGTACGGCACTCACGCCGTACGGGGGCTTCTTGCATATCGGCCTCAGGCGCCCCGGACCACCTGGAGGACACCGTTGATGATCTGCTGCACGGCGATCGCGGACAGCATCATGCCCGCCAACCGGGTCACCAGCACCACACCGCCGTCCTTGATGACCCGGATGATCAGCAGCGAGTAGCGCATCACCAGCCACAGCACGACGTGGATCGCGAGGATCGCCGACCACACCGACACCTGCGTGGCCACGCTGTCGGCCCTCTGCACGGCGAGGATCACGGACACGATCGCGCCGGGACCGGCGAGCAGCGGCATGCCCAGCGGGACGAGGGCGACGTTCACGTCCTTCGTCTGTTTCGGCTCGTCGGTCTTGCCGGTGAGCAGGTCGAGCGCGATGAGCAGGAGCAGCAGCCCGCCCGCGATCATCAGCGCGGGCACGGAGACGTGCAGATAGTCGAGGATCTGGTGGCCGAGCAGGCCGAACACCGTGATCACCCCGCCGGCCACGCAGACGGCCTGGAACGCCATCCGCCGCTGCACCCGTGCGGCGCGTCCACCGGTCAGCGCTATGAAGATCGGAGTGATCCCAGGGGGATCCATGATGACAAAAAGGGTCAGAAAGAGAGAGCCGAAGACGGCGACGTCGAACATGAGGGCCTTGCGAAAGAAGTGAAGAGGTGAGAGTGGACCGAAGCGTCGTGGCTCAGACTCCGCCGGCGCCCGGCACCGGGAACGCCCCGGCAGCCCGCCGGGTGATCTCCCCGTAGACCTCGGGGTCCGTGGTGAACTCGCCGAGCGAGACGGACTTCCGGCTGCCGTGGTAGTCGCTGGAACCGGTGACCAGCAGCCCCAGTTCCGCGGCAAGGCCGCGCAGCCGCGCCCGGGTGTCCGGGTCGTGGTCCATGTGGTCGACCTCGATGCCGTCCAGTCCCGCGGCGGCCATCTCGGCGATGGCGGACTCCGGCACCGTGCGGCCCCGCTTGACGGCCGCCGGGTGGGCGAACACGCAGACCCCGCCGGCCCCCTTGACCAGCCGGATCGCCTCGAAGGGGTCCGTCTCGTGCTTCTCGACGTAGGCCCGGCCGCCGTCGGCCAGCCACTGGTCGGTGAAGGCGTCGCCCACGGTCGGTACGACACCGAGCTCGACGAGCGCGGAGGCGATGTGCGGCCGTCCGACCGAGCCGTCGCCCGCGATCCTCGCGACCTGCTCCCAGGTCACCGGCACGCCGAGCGCGTTCAGCTTGGCGATCATGCCCTTGGCCCGCGGCACCCGGTCGTCCCGGACCAGCTCACGCTCGGCGAGCAGGGCCGGCTCGGTGGGGTCGAAGAGGTAGGCCAGCATGTGCATGCTGGTGCCGTCGATACGGCAGGACAGCTCGGCGCCGGTGACGAGGGTGAGCCCCTCGGGCAGCGCGGCGATCGCCTCGGCGTGTCCGCGGGTGGTGTCGTGGTCGGTCAGCGCGACGACGTCCAGACCGGCCGCCGCGGCGTTCAGCACCAGCTCGGCCGGGGTGTCCGTGCCGTCGGACGCGGTGGAGTGGGTGTGCAGATCGATGCGCACGACACGGACTCCAGGCGGTGACGGGACGGAAGGGGACACCCAAGGATAACGGGAGCCGGAGCATGCCCTGTCACACCCGAGACGCCGGGACGCCCCCTACACGCTCCCCCTCCCTCTTCCCCCCTCCCCAATCCTCCGCACCTCAGGTCCGGGCGTCCCTGCGGAGACGACAGCCGGCCCCTAGGGATGCAGCAGCCGCGGCGAGAGCGCCCCGCACGGCACCAGCTCGACCTCGGCGCCGGCGTCGCGCAGGTCGGCCAGCACCAGTTCGTCGTACATCAGCAGCCCCGACTGCTCGGGCCACACCACCGCCCACAGCCACAGCCCGCGCGCCTCGCCCGCGAACACGGCGCGGTCGACCGGGGCACCGGAGACGTGCCAGAGCGGGGTGGGGCGGCCACCGGCCAGCACCTTGGCGTCCGGCGGCTTCTCCACGTTCAGGGACGGCCCGGGGTCCGGGCCGTCGATGCCGGCGTAGCGCGCGCCGAGGCCGACGCCGAGTTCCTCGGCGACCAGGATCAGCTCCCCCACACCGCCGAGCGGGCCGGGACCCGAGCAGGCGACGGCGGTGGCGCGACCGCCGCTGCGGTCGTCACCCGCGTAGACCACGCCGGTGAACAGCCAGCCGACCGGCAGCGGCCACGGCATCCACACCGGCACCTGGGTGCGGTGCATGACCACACCAAGGGCCTCGACGCTGGGCGGGATCACGGGCTGCAGCGGATACACCGTCCCGTGCACCTCGCACCGCCAGGCGTCGCTGAAGAGTCCGGGAGCCCTGACCCGGCCACCGCACTTCGGGCAACTGGGTTCGCCCCTCATAGGGCCCCACGGTCCTACCCGGACCGCGCCGCGTCAAGGACGATCACCCGACCGGAGGGAACACCTGACCAGGCAGAACTAGATGCATGTTGCATCAATTAGCCGAGCTAACTTACTATGTGTATAAGCCAACCAAATTGGCGACCCTCTACCTCACGGCGATCTCACCGGGATTGGAGCACGGCATGGCCGAGGACCCCTTCGACGCGGGAGCGGGCAGCATCCTGCGGCAACCGAAGGCCGTCTGGGCGACGGCCGGCGCGTCCGTCGTCGCCTTCATGGGCATCGGGCTCGTCGACCCGATCCTGCCCTCCATCGCCAAGGGCCTGAACGCCACCGCCAGCCAGGTCTCCCTGCTGTTCACCTCGTACTTCCTGATCACCGCCTTCGCGATGCTGGTGACCGGCTTCGTCTCCAGCCGCATCGGCGGACGCAAGACCCTGCTGCTCGGCCTCGCGTTCGTCGTGGTCTTCGCCGCCCTGGCCGGCACCTCCGGCTCGGTCGGCCAGCTGGTCGGCTACCGGGCCGGCTGGGGACTCGGCAACGCGCTGTTCGTCTCCACCGCCCTCGCCGTGATCGTCGGCGCGGCGGCCGGGGGCAGCGCCGCCGCGATCCTCCTCTACGAGTCGGCGCTCGGCCTGGGCATGGCGTGCGGCCCGCTGCTCGGCGCGCTGCTCGGTGACGCCAGCTGGCGCTACCCGTTCTTCGGCACCGCGTTCCTGATGGCCGTCGGCTTCCTGTGCATCACGGCGTTCCTGAAGGAGCAGCCGAGGCCGGCCCGCAGGACCTCGCTGCTGGACCCGATCAAGGCGCTCGGCCACGGCGGTCTCGCCTCGGCGGCGGTCTCGGCGTTCTTCTACAACTACACGTTCTTCACCGTGCTGGCCTTCACGCCGTTCGTGCTGAACATGACGCCGTACAAGTCGGGCGCGGTGTTCTTCGCCTGGGGCGTGCTCCTCGCCGTCTTCTCGGTGATCGTGGCACCGCGCATGCAGAAGCGGTTCGGCTCGCTGAAGGTGCTCGGCGGTTCGCTGGTGCTGCTCGCCGCCGACGTGGTCGTGCTCGGCTACGGCGACCACACCACCGCGATCGTCTGCACGATCCTGTCCGGCGCGTTCATCGGAGTGAACAACACCGTCTACACCGAGCTCGCCCTCGGCGTGTCGGACGCTCCGCGCCCGGTGGCGAGCGCGGGCTACAACTTCGTGCGCTGGTTCGCGGCCGCCGCCGCGCCCTATCTGGCGCCGAAGATCGAGGAGTGGACC
Source organism: Streptomyces sp. NPDC006393 (assembly GCF_040628575.1). Lineage (NCBI taxonomy): Bacteria > Bacillati > Actinomycetota > Actinomycetes > Kitasatosporales > Streptomycetaceae > Streptomyces > Streptomyces sp. NPDC006393. The sequence continues at coordinate 30,684 of NZ_JBEXZD010000061.1, read as the reverse complement.
GACCTCCACATCCCCTTCGTGGTCGCCGGCGCCACGGCGCTCGCGGGCGCGCTCGTGGTCCTGCTGCGGCGCCGTGCGCTCACGCACGAGGCGGAGGAGCACCAGCCGCAGCACGCGACCCAGGACAGCGTCGCGGTGTTCGCCAACTGACGCTCCTCGGCGATTCGTTGAGTGAGATCGGTCACTCCAGCGGGACGGACCGGCGGGCGGGGTCCCGCAGGTCCGTCCCGTTCGTCAGCCAGCGCTCCTGGAGGGCCTGCGCGCCGTGCACCCGCTTCCAGGCGGCCTCGTTCGGTGTCATCGGCAGCAACGGCAGGAACCGCACGGGGTCCAGCGGCGCGTCGAGCTCCAGGTCCTCCACCAGGCCGCCCGGCTCGGCCACCAGGACCGAGGTGAAGGGCGCGCCGGGCCACAGCGGCTCGCCGACGTCGAGCGAGGCCCCGGGCGCCACGACCACGCCCTCGACCTGCGGGGACGCGGCCAGCACGGCCAGCGGGCGGAGCACCTTGCCGGTGTCGGCGAGGCCGGCCCTGACCGACAGGACGAGTTCGGCACGCGGCCCCTTGACGGGGTCGGCGAGCATCGCCGTGGGGTCCGTCATCGGGTGCGCGGACATGCCGAGGGTGGCGTAGCGGACGATGGCCCCCTCCCCGTCCTCGCCGGCGAAGCGGAGCACCTCGATGCGGTCCGTGCCGAGGAAGGTGACCGCCGCCCGCGCGTCCGGCTCGCCGAGCGCGGAACGCAACCGGGCCTCGACCAGAGGAAGAACATCAACCATGCGGCGAGCATAGAACTCGTCAGTAGCGGGCAAAGCGGCGCCTTGACACGTCGGCCGACTGATATTCTTGCCCGGTGGTTCGGGGCAGCACGCAGAAGCGTTGCTATCGGGTCCCGACGCCGAGGGAACTCCCTTACGAGGGACCGGCCGGAGGAGGTGGGGCTGTCATGGATCGAAGTCGACCGTGCAGTAGCACCCGCTCTTCCCGCCGTTGACGCAGCCTTTTCCGGTTGCGTCTGCTCGTACTGTCTGGCCACCGCCTCCCGTATGCGCGCCTTCACGCGGAAGAGCACTACGTCTCGCTTTGCCTGATCTGCGTCAGTAGCTGAATCAGCAATGAAGCCCGCCACCGCGACGGTGCGGTGCTCCCCGCTTTGTGGACGTGCGAAACATCTACGCACCGGACGTCCTCATTCCGGGCAGTTCCGACCGCTGTCGGCGGCTCTTCGTTGCTCGTCGCGAAGGAGCCCCGCCATGTCGATGATTCGTGACCTGCGTGCCGTGGTCCGCCCGTCCCGTCCGGCGCCGCGCAAGGAGACCGGCGCGTACGACACCACGCGCGACCCGGCGTCGTCCTCCGCCGTCGTCGACTGCGCCGTCTACCGCGACGGTGCACGCCTCGAGACGCCGAAGCCGCTCACCCCGCAGGAGGCCATGCGCCATGTGCGGCGCGACGGCGGCTTCGTGTGGATCGGGCTGCACGAGCCGACCGAAGCGGAATTCGCCGGTATCGCCACCGAGTTCGGACTGCACCCGCTGGCCGTCGAGGACGCGGTCCAGGCCCACCAGCGGCCCAAGCTGGAGCGCTACGACGACTCCCTCTTCACCGTCTTCAAGACCGTCCACTACGTCGACCACGACCGGCTCACGGCCAACAGCGAGGTCGTCGAGACCGGCGAGGTGATGTGCTTCACCGGGCGGGACTTCTTTATCACCGTCCGGCACGGCGGCCAGGGCTCGCTGCGCGCCCTGCGGCACCGGCTCCAGGACGACCCCGAACTGCTGGCCAAGGGCCCCTCGGCCGTCCTGCACGCCATCGCCGACCATGTCGTCGACGGCTACATCGCGGTCGCGTCCGCCCTTCAGGACGACGTGGACGAGGTCGAGACCGAGGTGTTCTCGCCGGGCCGGGGCCGGACCCCGCGCGGCACCGACGCCGGCCGGATCTACCAGCTCAAGCGTGAGGTCATGGAGTTCAAGCGGGCGGTCTCGCCGCTGCTGCGGCCCATGCAGCTGCTGAGCGAGCGGCCGATGCGGCTGATCGACCCGGACATCCAGAAGTACTTCCGGGACGTCGCCGACCACCTCGCCCGTGTCCAGGAGCAGGTCATCGCCTTCGACGAACTGCTCAACTCCATCCTCCAGGCCAACCTCGCCCAGGCGTCCGTGGCGCAGAACGAGGACATGCGGAAGATCACCGCCTGGGCCGCGATCATCGCCGTCCCGACGATGGTGTGCGGGGTCTACGGCATGAACTTCACGTACATGCCGGAGCTGCACTGGAGGTACGGCTACCCGGTGATCATGAGCATCACGGTCGCGATCTGCCTCGGCATCCACCGCACACTGAAGCGGAACGGCTGGCTGTGAGGCCTGCCGGTGGCGGCGACGGCCCTCGTGGGCAGGGCCCCGTCCCTCGTTAGTCTTCTGCCATGACAAGAGCGACGCTCGACCTGGCCCTCGTCGAGGAGGCCACGAAGAAGTCCGGCCTCATCTGGGTCAAGGGCCCCGGCGTCCCGGCCCGTGCCCTGTGGCACGTCTGGCACGAGGGCGCGGCCTGCCTGGTCGGCGGCGGCCCCGGCGAGCAGCCGCTGCCGCACCTGGCCGACGGGGGTGTCGCCGAGGTGACGGTGCGCAGCAAGGACAAGGGCGGCCGGCTGGTCACCTGGGCCGCGAAGGTCGTGGAGCTCGCGCCCGGGTCTCAGGCGTGGCAGGCGGCGGTGGCGGAGCTCAAGGGCAAACGCCTGAACGCGCCCGACGGCGAGGCCATGACCGACCGGTGGGCCCGCGAGTGCCGCGTCCTGCGCCTGGAGCCGACGGGGACGGTCGCACCGCTGCCCGACGGCTCGCTGGCCCAGGCTCCGCTGCCGACGCCCGCGACGACCCGCCGGCCGATCCCGGCCGGACTGCCCCGGCTGCTGCTGCGGAAGCGGCGGCGGAAGTAGCCGGGCCACCGGAGGCGGGGCGAGCGTGAGGGTGCGGGTGAGCGTGAGGGTGCGGGTGTTTCAGGACGTCGGCAGCTGCTTGCCGTAGTCGACCGTGTCGTTCTTGTCCGGTTCGGTCAGGGAGAAGTCCTTGCCCCACTCCGAGAAGGTGAGCGTTCCCGCGTCGCCCGCGCGCACCAGGCGCACCGGGTAGGGCGTGCCCTCCAGGGAGACGTCCAGGGTGCCGCCGGTGCCCTTGCCGCCGGTGATGCGGATGGTGCGGACGCCGGACTGCTCGTGGTGGCCGTCCGCGGCCAGGGTGCCGTGCAGCGTGAGCAGGCCGTCGAGGAGGACGTTCTTGTCGGTGAAGCCGCTGAAGCGCTGGTACGCGGGGTCGTCCTGCGGCACCTTCACGTACTTGCCGTCGAGCTTGTCGGCGGCGCCCGTGTCCGTGCCGCCGCCACCGTCCTTGCCGTCGCCCTCGGCGTGGCTCCAGAAGTCGGCGTCCGCCTTCAGATACAGCTTCTTGCCGATCCGCAGCAGCCCGAAGGTCACTCCCTGCGAGGTGACCGAGCCGGATCCGCCGTCGGCCTTCAGGCGCATGTCGAGCCGGTACGTACGGCCGTTGCTGACGACGTTCCCGGACAGGTGCACGGCGTCCGCGGAGTCCGCCGCCGTCCGCGTCCTGGCCTGGATCCGGTCGGCCGGCAGTTTGCCGACGCCGTTGGTGCCCGCGTCCGGATCCTTCTCGGAGCACCCCGCGAGTCCCGCTCCCGTGACGGCGACCAGCGCGCACAGCGCGCTCACCAGCGCGGCCCGGCGGGAACGGCGGCCCTGGGGAATCGCGGTCACAGGTGGCGCTGCCTTTCTGACGGGAGCGACGGGTGCGAGGCATGCGAGAGGTGCGACGGGTGATACCCGAAGCGGCGTAACGCAGCGTACCGGTGCCGCCGACGAGGAACGGAGCCAGTCCGTCCGGACCGCTCACCAGGGCGTATCCGAACCGGACGGGCTAGCCTGAAGCCCACCTGAACGGGCAAGCGGGAAAAGACACCCACCACACCCACGAGATGCCGTACGCATCACGAGCACGCGCAACGGCAGAGCACGCGACAACGCCGCAACGGCACGCAGACACAAGGGCACAGCAGGAACAAGGGCACAGCAGGCACAACGGCAAGCAGGCACAACGACAAGGGAGGCGCGGCCATGGCAGCGGGCGCCCCGCGGATCTTCGTCTCGCACCTGTCCGGCGTCGCCGTCTTCGATCCGGCCGGCGACCAGGTGGGGCGCGTGCGGGATCTGGTCGTCATGCTGCGCGTCGGGCGCCGGCCGCCCCGGCTGCTCGGGCTGGTCGTCGAACTCTCCACCCGGCGGCGCATCTTCCTGCCCATGACCCGGGTGACGAGCATCGAGTCCGGCGAGGTCATCACCACGGGCGTGCTCAACGTCCGGCGGTTCGAGCAGCGGCCCACCGAGCGGCTCGTCTTCGGTGAACTGCTGGACCGGCGGGTGACGCTGGTGGAGACCGGTGAGGAGGTCACCGTCCTGGACCTGTCGGTGCAGCAGTTGCCCGCGCGCCGGGACTGGGAGATCGACCGGGTCTTCGTCCGCAAGGGACGCAAGGGCGGCGCCTTCCGGCGCGGCAGGGGCGAGACGCTGACGGTCGAGTGGTCGGCGGTCACCGGCTTCTCCCTGGAGGAGCACGGGCAGGGCGCGGAGAACCTGCTCGCCACGTTCGAACAGCTGCGCCCCGCGGACCTCGCCAACGTGCTGCACCACCTCTCCCCCAAGCGGCGCGCCGAGGTCGCCGCCGCCCTGGACGACGACCGGCTCGCCGATGTCCTCGAGGAGCTTCCCGAGGACGACCAGATCGAGATCCTCGGCAAGCTGAAGGGCGAGCGCGCGGCCGACGTCCTGGAGGCCATGGACCCGGACGACGCGGCCGACCTGCTCGGCGAGCTGCCCGTGGAGGAGCAGGAGCGGCTGCTGGGCCTGATGCAGCCCGCCGACGCGGCCGAGATGCGGCGGCTGATGTCGTACGAGGAGCACACGGCGGGCGGTCTGATGACGACCGAGCCGATCGTGCTGCGCCCGGACGCGACCGTCGCAGACGCCCTGGCCCGCGTCCGCAACCCCGACCTGTCCCCCGCGCTCGCCGCCCAGGTCTACGTCTGCCGTCCGCCCGACGAGACCCCGACCGGCAAGTACCTGGGCACGGTCCACTTCCAGCGGCTGCTGCGCGACCCGCCCTACACCCTGGTCAGCTCGCTCCTCGACGACGATCTCCAGCCGCTCGCCCCGGACGCCGCGCTGCCCGTGGTCGCCGGGTTCTTCGCGACCTACGACATGGTGGCGGCGCCCGTCGTCGACGAGGCCGGCTCGCTGCTGGGCGCGGTCACCGTGGACGACGTGCTGGACCACATGCTGCCGGAGGACTGGCGGGAGACCGAGTTCCACCTGGACGAGCAGGCGGCTCTCGGACCGGTGGCCGGACCGGCGGCCGGACGGGGCGGCGGACCGGCTGCCGGACCGAGCGCCGGACCAGCTGCCGGACCGGGCAAGGGGGCGGGCGCCCATGGCAGCTGACCGTGACAGCGTCCGCGAGCGCCACCCGGCGGGCGCCACCGCCGCCGGCCGGCCCCGGGCGGGCCGGCTGGACCAGCCGCGCGCTCCCCGGCGCAGGCTGCTGCCGGAGTACGACCCGGAGGCCTTCGGGCGGATGTCGGAGCGGATCGCCCGCTTCATCGGCACCGGGCGGTTCCTGGTCTGGATGACGGTGGTGATCCTGGTGTGGGTGCTGTGGAACGTCGCGGCACCGCGGCATCTGCGCTTCGACGAGTACCCGTTCATCTTCCTGACGCTGGCGCTGTCCCTCCAGGCCTCCTACGCCGCCCCGCTGATCCTGCTGGCGCAGAACCGGCAGGACGACCGCGACCGGGTCAACCTGGAACAGGACCGCAAGCAGAACGAGCGGTCGATCGCCGACACCGAGTACCTGACCCGGGAGATCGCCGCGCTGCGCACCGGCCTGGGCGAGGTGGCGACGCGCGACTGGATCCGCTCGGAGCTGCAGGACATGATGAAGGACCTGGAGGAGCTCCGGGACGGCCATCGCGAACATGCCGTATTCCCGGCAGAGCGCCCGCGCGGGCGTGACATGGACGACCGCTGACGGGGGTCCCGGGGCCGCCGCCGCGGGCCGTACCATCGTCCTTATGGCTACGGAAGACGCGGTGCGCGCAGCGCTGGCGACGGTTGACGACCCCGAGATCCACCGACCCATCACCGAACTCGGGATGGTCAAATCCGTGGACATCGGCGCGGACGGAGCGGTCGCGGTCACGGTGTACCTGACGGTCTCCGGCTGTCCCATGCGCGAGACGATCACCCAGCGTGTGACCGACGCGGTCTCGCGGGTCGAGGGCGTCACCCGCGTCGACGTCTCGCTCGACGTCATGAGCGACGAGCAGCGCAAGGAGCTGGCGAACGCCCTGCGCGGCGGCCAGGCCGAGCGCGAGGTCCCCTTCGCCAAGCCGGGCAACCTCACCCGGGTCTACGCGGTCGCCTCCGGCAAGGGCGGCGTCGGCAAGTCCTCGGTGACGGTGAACCTGGCGGCGGCGATGGCGGCCGACGGCCTGAAGGTGGGCGTGGTCGACGCCGACATCTACGGCCACAGCGTGCCGCGGATGCTCGGCGCGGACGGCCGCCCGACCCAGGTCGAGAACATGATCATGCCGCCGTCGGCGAACGGCGTGAAGGTCATCTCCATCGGCATGTTCACCCCGGGCAACGCGCCGGTCGTCTGGCGCGGCCCGATGCTGCACCGCGCGCTCCAGCAGTTCCTGGCGGACGTGTACTGGGGCGACCTGGACGTGCTGCTCCTGGACCTGCCGCCGGGCACCGGCGACATCGCGATCTCCGTGGCGCAGCTGGTCCCGAACGCCGAGATCCTGGTCGTGACGACGCCGCAGCAGGCCGCCGCCGAGGTCGCCGAGCGGGCCGGCTCGATCGCCGTGCAGACCCACCAGAAGATCGTCGGCGTCGTCGAGAACATGTCCGGCCTGCCCTGCCCGCACTGCGGCGAGATGGTCGACGTCTTCGGCACGGGCGGCGGCCAGCTGGTCGCCGACGGCCTGACCCGCACCACCGGCACGACGGTCCCGGTCCTCGGCAGCATCCCGATCGACGTCCGCCTGCGCGAGGGCGGCGACGAGGGCAAGCCGGTCGTCCTGACCGACCCGGACTCCCCGGCGGGCTCGGCCCTGCGCGCGATCGCGGGCAAGCTGGGCGGCCGCCAGCGGGGGCTGTCGGGGCTGTCCCTGGGGATCACGCCGAAGAACAAGTTCTGAGCCTCCGCCGCCTGCGGGCGGCCTCCTGAGCCCCCTGGTCGGGCTCTCAGGCGCTCGTACGACGAAGGGGCGCCGTCCGCTGCGGACGGCGCCCCTTCGTCGTAGCTGTCACGCGTAGGCGGTGATGTCCTTGACCTTGGCGAAGCCGAGCCCGTAGGCGCTCATGCCCCGGCCGTACGCCCCCACGTGGACCCCTTCCTGCGTCGACCCCGCGAGCACCCAGCCGAACTCGGACTCGCGGTAGTGGAAGGGCGCCGGAACGCCGTCGACGGGCAGGGAGAGCGTCGACCAGTCCGGGCCGGTGAGGTCGTCGGCGAGCACCCACGCCGTCTCCGTCTGCTGCTCCAGCCAGTCGTCGCGCAGGGCGTGGTCCATCTGCATGGGCCAGGTGAAGGACAGCAGGCCCACTCCGGCGAGCCAGGCCGCCGAGGAGACCGAGGTGGCCTCCAGCTGCCCCGTGCCGTCGGCGAGGCGCCGCACCGGGTTGGCGGCGACGGTGACGACGACCGCGAACCTCTCCTTGGGGTCGTCCGGGGAACCGGACACGAACTCGTTGCGCACGGAGGGCTCGTCACCGTGCCCGATCGAACCGTGCTCGACGGAACCGTCCGCCGAGGTGCCGACCTGCATCAGCCAGCGCGGCCCCGTGAAGGCCTCGTCGAGGCCGTACCACGGGAAGGGCGCCAGCAGGTAGCCGTCGACCGTGCGCTGGGCGGAGGCAAGCCGCTGCCCGTCCTCCGCGGCCGGCGCCTGCGCGACCGCCCTACTTGTCGTCTCCATGTACCCGGACGCCTCCTCGCTCTCGCCGGACCGGGGCTGCCCGCCCCCCTTCGGGCGTACGCGTCCGGTCCGCACAACAACTCGGCAGCATATCGAGCCCGTCTCGGGCAGCCGGGAAATCACCCGGCGCCGTGGGTCGCGGGAGGGGCGGGTTCAGGCCGCACGGGGCGGCGTCGGACCGGGTGGCGTCGGACTGGGCGGCCTCGGACTGGGCGGCCTCGGACTGGGCGGCGTCGGTCTACGTGGCGTCCGCGTCGAAGGGCGGGCGGTCGTCGGGGCCGGTGCCGTCCTCGGGCTTCTTGGTCATGTCGACCCGGCCGCCCGCCGAACCCGAGGAGGAGGAGGCGGCGGAGGAGGACGAGGAGGACGTCGCATCGGAGTCGCGGCTGTGGACGGCGTCCGTGACCTCGGCCATCTCCTTCTTCAGGTCGAAGCCGTTGCGGATCTCCTTCAGCCCCAGGTCGTCGTTCTCCAGCTGCTTGCGGATGAACGTCTTGGGGTTGAGGTCCTCGAACTCGAAGTCCTTGAACTCCGGGCCCAGCTCCTGGCGGATGTCCTGCTTGGCGCTCTCCGAGAACTCGCGGATCTTCCGGATCGTGCGCATCACGTCCTGGATGACCTTCGGGAGCTTGTCCGGACCGAACACGAGCACGGCCAGGACGATGATCGTCACCAGCTCGAGCGGTCCTATGTCATTGAACACCTGAAGCTCCTTGCGATGTCCGTGTCCTCGGCCCTCGGGTGGTCCGGTGTGTACGGGTTCCGTCCGTGGTCCGGGCCGGAACCACGGTACCCGCCCCATGTGCGCTCCCGGTACCGTCCCGAGGCCTCGGAGTGCGTGTACGCGACCAGTTTTCCGGCTTGTTTGCCTTGCGGCGGCCGTGTGTTGTCCCGTGTCGCGGCCGGGGCCGGCTTCCCTGTGAGCTTCGCGTCAGTCACTGTTCGAGGACCCGAGCACGAGGGAGACCTTCCGCTGGGCGCCGTCCCGCTCGATGGTCAGCTCCAGGCGGTCGCCGGGGCGGTGGGCGCGCGTCTTGACGATCAGCTCCTCACCCGAGTGGACGTGCTGGCCGTCCACCGCCGTGATGACGTCACCCGCCTTGATCCCGGCCTTGGCCCCGGGTCCGCCCGGGGTGACCGCGGAACCGCCGTCGCGACCCTCGGTGCCGACCTTGGCGCCGTCACCGGCGTAGTTCATGTCGAGGGTCACGCCGATCACCGGATGGCTGGCCCTGCCCGTGTTGATCAGCTCCTCGGCGACGCGCTTGGCCTGGTTGACCGGGATGGCGAAGCCGAGCCCGATGGAACCGGCCTGGCCGGTCTGCGGGTCCGAGCCGCTGTCGGCGGAACGGATGGCCGAGTTGATGCCGATGACCCGGCCCCGGGAGTCGAGCAGCGGGCCGCCGGAGTTGCCCGGGTTGATGGGCGCGTCCGTCTGCAACGCGTCGACGTACGACAGATCGCTCCCGTCGCCCTTCTCGCCGCCGGCCGTGATGGGGCGCTCCTTGGCGCTGATGATGCCGGAGGTGACGGTGTTGGCGAGGTCGAAGGGCGCACCGATGGCGACGACCGGGTCGCCCACCTGCACGTTGTCGGAGTTGCCGAGGGGCATCGGCGTCAGCCCGCGCACGCCGCGGACCTGGACGACGGCGAGGTCGTAGCCGGTGTCGCGGCCGACGATCGTGGCCTTCGCGGTCTGGCCGCCGCTGAAGGTCACCGATATGTCGCCCCCGGCGCCGCCGCCGGCGGCGGGTTCGACGACGTGGTTGTTGGTGAGGATGTGGCCGAGGCGGTCGAGCACGAAGCCGGTGCCGGTGCCCTGCTCCTCCGAGCCGGTCACATGCAGGGTCACCACGCTGGGCAGGGCGCGGGCGGCGATCCCCGCGACGCTGTCCGGGGCTCGTCCGGCGGGCTCCTTCCCGGCCTGCGGCAGCTCTACGGCGCCCACGCCGCCGTTGCGCTCGACGTACGCCCCCACGAGCCCGCCGAGCCCTCCGGAGACCAGCGCGAGCACCAGGGCCCCGCCGAGCAGGGCCCGCCGCACCCGTCTCCGCCGCTGCTCCGCACTCGGCACCGGGGCCCCGCTCTGCTGCAACGGCCCGCCGAGGGGCGCCGCGGCCCAGGGGTCGTACCGCTGCCAGGGACCGGCGGGCGCGCCGGGGACGACGGGGTCGGCAGGGTGGGGCGCCGGGTGGCCGGCGCCGGGTGCGGACGGAGCGCCCGTCGCCTGGCCCTCCGACTCGGCGGCGGCGGCGTAGGCGTCGCCGCCCTTAGGCGACGAAGGGGCGGCCGGGACCGGAGCACCAGGCGCTTGGCTGACCGAGGCTGAAGAGTCGATGGGCCGGGGGGCCGGGGCCGGGACCGGCGTCGAGGTTGAGTGCGGCGGGGCCGGGACACCGGGGGCCGGGCTCGGCGTCGGGGACGGGGTGCCCTGAGCCGGGGCCGGGGTCGGGGTGCCCGGAGCCGGGGCCGGGGTGCCCTGAGCCGGGGCCGGGGTCGGGGTGCCCGGAGCCGGGGCCGGGGTCGGAGTTGGGGCCGGGGTGCCCGGGGCCGGGGCGCTGGACGCGGGGGCCGGGACGCCGGGGGGCGGGCTCGGCGTCGAGGACGGAGCCGGGGCGCCAGGGGCCGGGACCTGGACGCCGGGAGCCGGGCTCGGCGTCGAGGACGGAGCCGGGGCCGGGGCGCCGGGGGCCGGGACGCCAGGGGCCAGGCTCGGAGCCGGGGCCGGGATACCGGGAGCCGGGACCTGGACGCCGGGAGCCGGGCTCGGCGTCGAGGACGGAGCCGGGGCCGGGGCGCCGGGGGCCGGGCTCGGTGTCGGAGCCGGGATACCGGGAGCCGGGACCTGGACGCCGGGAGCCGGGGCCGGGGTATGCAGCGTGGATGCCTGGGCCTGTGTGGAGCCGGGCGCGGGTGTCACCGCCGGGTGCTGGACCGGCGGGGCCGGGGCCCAGGGGCCCGGTTCGCCGTACGGCGGGGTGCTGTAGGGGTCGGGGTCGTGGAGGGGTGTGCGCCGTTCGGCGGTGCCCACCGAGTCGCCAGGAGCGGCGACCTGGCGCTCACCCGCACCGTCCACGGCGCGCTCCACCCCGCTGTCCCCAGCGTGTTCCACCGGGCCGTGGCCCGCCTGGCCCGCCTGTTCCGCCACGCCGTCCAGCGCCTCGTCCGCCGTGCGGGCGACCGCCAGGTCCGCCGTACCGTCCGCCGTGCGGGCGACCGCCAGGTCCGCCGTGCCGTCCGCCGTGCGGGCGACCGCCAGGTCCGCCGTGCCGTCCGCCGTGCGGGCGACCGCGTCGGTCTGTCCGGGGCCGGTCCGGTCGTCCAGGGGGTTCGTCGAGGCAGGCCGGGCGAGGGGGAAGTCGCCGTCGTCGTGCTCCCCGTCCCGGGTACCGTCCTCGCGCGGGCGCGCCTGAGGGCGCTCCAGCTCGTAGTCCCCGCTTCCACCGCTGGCCCGGGACGTCGGCGTGCCCGGCTCCGCGCTCGCGGTCCCGGTCGGCTCCGCGGGCTCGCCTGCCGCTGCCGTGCTCCCCGGCCCGGCCGGGGGGACTGGCCGGGGCCGGGTCCACCACCTCGGGCGGGTGGACTTCGTGGGCTTCCCCTCGTTCATGCTCTCCCCACAGGTGCCCGCGGCACGCCTCGTCGGCGGTGGCCGTGCTTCGTCGACTGCCGCGCCCTGACCCGTGTCATGGGCGCGGCCACCTGGATTCAACCAGGTTCGCGGGCCACCGCGCAGAGGTGTCCGTGCCGGTCAGTGCGCCGGGTACGGGGTGGGGTGGGTGGGGGAAGCGGACGTGGGGCCGGGGACCGGTGCGGCGAGCAGGCCGGGTGCCCTGAGCTGAGGGTCGGGCGACCAGGCGGTCAGGGAGACGGGCGCGGGCGTGCCGAGCGGACGTATCAGCGGGGACATGCCCGCCCCACCGGCGGCCACGGGCGTCACCGGCGGTCGCGCCGTGTTCTGCACGGCTCCGGTGGCCGCGGTCGGCGCCCCGGGAAGCAGCGGCGCGGACAGCGAGGTGGGCGCCGCCGGTACCGCGTCGGACGACGACCGCTGGGCCTGCGCGAGCAGGGGTAGGGCCGACTGACGGCGTCGCGCGCTCTCGGAACCCGTCGCCGCGCCGCCGCCCCCCGTTCCCGCCGGAGTCACATTGCTGCCCGCCCCGGAGCCGCCGCGCGCCTCCGCGGCCGGGTCGCCCGCGGCTCCGGTGGTCACACCGCCCAGGGCCACCGCGGCCAGCGACACCGCCCCGGCGGCGACGAACGCGAACCGCAGGCCCCGAGAGGCCGAGCGCTCGCCGTCGGGGCGGCCGACGGGGTGGACCCGGAAGCCGCTCTGCTGCTCCGGCTCGTCGAGTGCGGAGGAGTGGGGGCCGACCGGCACATAGCGGAACTCGAACGGGTCGCCGCGCCGCACGCCGAACACGCCCGACCCCCCGGATCCCCCGGCGAAGCCCGGGAACCCTCCGGCGGCCGGCGGCGAGCCGCCGTCGCTGTCACTTCCCGCGGGCAGGCCCTGGAGGCGGGCCAGAAAGCTCTCGGAGGGCGGCGGCGGGGCCGTCTCGGCGAAGACGTTCTTCAGCCGGCGCTGCGCGTCGACCTCCGCCTTGCATTTCGGGCAGGTGGCGACGTGCGCCAGGACGCGCTCACGCGTGTCGTGGCCGAGCTCTCCGTCCACCAGGGCGGAGAGCCGGTCTCCCAGATGCTGTTCCGCGAGGCCGCTCGCGGCAGGGTCGGTTCGTGATCCACTCACGCGGTCGCGCCCCCTCCTCCCAGCGCGGGAACCCGGGGCATGAAGGCGCGGCGCTCGGCGCGGGCCTCGGCCCGCGCCTCGGGCGAGCGGTGCGCGAGGGCCTTGCGCAGCTGCGAGCGGCCGCGGTGGATGCGGGAGCGGACCGTGCCGAGCTTGACGCCGAGGGTCGCGGCGATCTCCTCGTAGGACAGGCCCTCGATGTCGCACAGGACGACCGCGGCGCGGAACTCCGGCGCGAGGGTGTCCAGCGCCTGCTGGACGTCCGCGTCGAAGTGCGCGTCGTTGAAGAGCTGCTGGGGGGTGGGCTCCTTGCTGGCCAGCCGCTCGGCCGCGTCCTCGCCGAGCGCGTCGAAGCGGATGCGCTGCTTGCGGCGGACCATGTCCAGGAACAGGTTCGTGGTGATGCGGTGCAGCCAGCCCTCGAAGGTGCCCGGCGTGTAGGTCGACAGCGAGCGGAAGACGCGGACGAAGACCTCCTGGGTGAGGTCCTCGGCGTCGTGCTGGTTGCCGGTGAGGCGGTAGGCCAGGCGGTAGACGCGGCCGCTGTGTGTGCTGACGATCTCCTCCCAGGTGGGCGGAGTCCACGCCTGCCCGTCCGCGTCGGTGGAGAAGGTCGCGGTCGAGGCGAAGCCGTCGGCGCGGCTCGGGTCAGCAGCGGTGTCGGTCACGGATTTCGGCCTGCCCGCCGATCCGAGAAAGCGCCGTAGCACTCCTCCCCGATCCACAGGCGCAGCCGCACCTCCCCTGTCGGCTCTGGTGGTGTCCAGTGGAGCCCCTACCATAGCCACCTCGCCCGTTAGCTCCGGATAAGCGGTTTTACGAGAATTTGACACGCGCTGCCACGGCTCATCCGGCTGCGTCAGCACTTGCCCTTCGTCCTGATCCATCCCATATCCCCCGTCGCACCCCCGGTCACGCCCCACGGCACTTCCTCACCCCTTCAAACGACCGGGCTCATCTGCGGGTTCCCGCCGCCAACGGATACAGTCACGCCCAGGCAACCACGGGACAGGAGAGGGCCATTACCGGCAACCGGCAGACGGACTGGGCGTTCGCCGACGCCTATGTCGCCGAGGACGACGCGCTGCGCTGGGCCCGCGACCGGGCCCGTGAGGCAGGCCTGCGCTCGGTGTCTCCCGGCGCGGGCGCGGCGCTGCGGTTGCTCGCCGCCACCGTGGACGCCAAGGCCGTCGCGGAGATCGGCACCGGTACCGGCGTCTCCGGCATCCATCTGCTGAACGGCATGCGCCCGGACGGGGTGCTGACGACCGTCGACACCGAACCGGAGCACCAGCAGTCCGCCCGCCAGGCCTTCCGCGCCGCCGGCTTCGCCAGCAACCGGGCCCGGTTCATCCCCGGCCGCGCGCTGGACGTGCTGCCCCGGCTCGCGGACGCCGGATACGACCTGGTGTTCTGCGACGGCGACCGGCAGGAGTTCCCGGACTACCTAGCTGAATCGTTGCGCCTGCTGCGTCCGGGCGGCCTCGTCGTCTTCGAGGGCGTCTTCGCACACGGGCGGACGGTGGACTCCGGACCGCAGCCGGCGGAGGTCCTGCGGCTGCGGGAACTCCTGCGCACGGTCCGCGAGAGCCCCGACCTCCTGCCGTCGCTGCTCCCGGTGGGCGACGGCCTCCTGTGCGCGGTCAGACGCTGACCCCACCGGCCCGCCGACCGGCTCCCGCCCGCCCCGGGCCCCGCGAAAAGCCGGCACCGGGGAAAAGCCGGCCCCGGCATCACGTGGATGCCGGGGCAGCTGAAAAGTGTGTGATCGCTCGCGCGTCAGCCGACGACCTTCTTGAGGGCGTCGCCGAGCGCGTCGGCCTCGTCAGGGGTCAGCTCGACGACGAGTCGACCGCCGCCTTCGAGCGGAACGCGCATGACGATGCCCCGCCCCTCCTTGGTCACCTCGAGCGGGCCATCACCCGTCCGCGGCTTCATGGCCGCCATGCTCGTTCCCCTTCCTGAAACCCAGCTCATCGTCAAAGCCGACGGCCCACCGAAGGGCAGGCGCGGTCCTCGTCCACAACGGCCCAGGACACGCGACACCGGCATCGAACACATTGCTTCCCGGCCATTATCCCGCATCTCAGGACCCGATGACCAACATCGGTAGGCATCGCTTGGGCAACGCGCGCGAGCAAAACCACTCAATTCGGCGATGTGGCTGCGATACTGCGCGCCCGCACGGACGTCGTTCGGCGACCACCCCGGGGAAATTGTTTGACGCAGGTCACACGTCGGCTCCACGCTCCGGCCGGTGATCTCCGTCATGCTGTCCTTCGGACAGGCGTACCGAACGGTACGTCGACAGCCGCGACACCGGAGGGGATGTCCCATGGCCGACACCGTGCTCTACGAGGTGAGCGACGGGCTCGCGACGATCACGCTGAACCGCCCGGAGGCGATGAACGCGCTGAACATCGCGACGAAGGTCGCCCTGCGGGACGCGGTCCGGTCCGCTGCGGCCGACGACGGCGTACGGGCCGTACTGCTGACCGCCGCCGGGGACAGGGCGTTCTGCGTGGGCCAGGACCTCAAGGAGCACATCGGGCTGCTGACCGCCGACCGGGAGGCCGGGTCGGGGCAGACGATGAGCACCGTCCGGGAGCACTACAACCCGATCGTGCGGGCGCTCGCCGGCGCCCGGAAGCCGGTGGTGGCCGCCGTGAACGGTGTCGCCGCAGGGGCCGGCTTCGGATTCGCGCTCGCCGCCGACTACCGGATCGTGGCGGATACGGCGGCCTTCAACACCTCGTTCGCCGGTGTGGCCCTGACCGCCGACTCCGGCATCTCCTGGACCCTGCCGCGGGTCGTCGGGCCGGGCCGCGCCATGGACCTGCTGCTCTTCCCGCGCAGCATCTCCGCCCAGGAGGCCCATGAGCTGGGGATCGCCAACCGGGTCGTGGCGGCGGCCGAGCTGCGCGCCGAGGCCGAGAAGGTGGCGCGGGCGCTGGCCGAGGGCCCGACGCTGGCGTACACCGCGCTCAAGGAGTCCGTGGCCCACGGCCTGACGCACTCCCTGGAGGAGACGCTGGAGAAGGAGGACGAACTCCAGACGCTGGCGGGACGGTCCGAGGATCACGCCATCGCCGTACAGGCCTTCGTGAACAAGGAGAAGCCGAAGTACCTGGGCCGCTGACCGCGGCCCCGGCCCGCCGCCCCCGAGGTCACGGGCGGCGGGCGACGCAGTCCGCGAGGTGGTCGTCGACCAGCCCGCACGCCTGCATCAGGGCGTACGCCGTCGTCGGGCCGACGAAGCGCAGTCCGCGCTTCTTCAGGGCCTTGGACAGGGCCGTGGACTCCGGGGTGACCGCCGGGACGTCGGAGAGCGTCCTCGGGACCGGACGGCCGGCCGGGTCGGGGGCGTACGACCAGATGAAAGCGTCCAGCTCGCCCGGGGACCACTCGGCGAGCACACGCGCGTTGGCGAGGGTCGCGTCGATCTTGGCGCGGTTGCGGATGATGCCCGCGTCGGCGAGCAGGCGCTCGCGGTCCGCGTCGGTGAACTCCGCCACCTCGGCGATCCTGAAACCGGCGAAGGCGGCGCGGAAGCCGGGCCGGCGGCGCAGGATGGTGATCCACGACAGGCCCGACTGGAAGGCCTCCAGGCTGAGGCGTTCGTAGAGGGCGTCGTCGCCGTGGACCGCGCGGCCCCACTCCGCGTCGTGGTACGCCACGTACTCCGCCGCAGACAGCGCCCACGGGCAGCGCAGTGCGCCGTCCG
This sequence comes from Streptomyces sp. NPDC006393, assembly GCF_040628575.1. Lineage (NCBI taxonomy): Bacteria > Bacillati > Actinomycetota > Actinomycetes > Kitasatosporales > Streptomycetaceae > Streptomyces > Streptomyces sp. NPDC006393. The sequence continues at coordinate 14,159 of NZ_JBEXZD010000061.1, read as the reverse complement.
GCCTGGCCAGCGCGGCGCCCGCGGTCACCGTGCCGCCGGTCACCGCGTCGTCGGTCACCGGTTCGTCCGTCGCCGGGTCGTCGGTCACCGTGCGCTCCGTCACCGTGCTCTCCGTCACTGCTGGTCCTCCGGTTCGGGCTTGGCCATGCGGACATGGGCCGCCGCGGCCTGGGCGCCGGCCAGCGCGGACTCCAGGTCGGCGATCCGGGCGTCGCGCTCGGCCAGCTCCGCGCCCAGCCGGCCGAGCGCGTCGTCCACGTCCGCCATGCGGTAGCCGCGCAGGGCGAGCGGGAAGCGGAGGCACTCCACGTCGGCGCGCCCCACCCGGCGGTCCGGCGGCAGCGGGTCGTGCAACCGCTCGGGCGCGGCCTCGGGCAGCGGACCGGTGCCCTCACCGCCGCCCACCACCGCGAGTGTCACCGCGGCGACCACGACCGCGAGCGCGACGACCAGGAACAAGAACATAACCATCGCTGGGGTCCCCACGGAGTCCGGAGTCTGTCGTATGTGTCAAGGTCCGATCGTGCCATGCGACGCTGACAGTTAGGGTCGCAGGCGGCCGAAGGCCGGAACGTATCGGAACGCACGAGGAGAGGTCACAGGGGATGCTCAGGCTGGGCAGGCGTGAATTCGACACGCACGAGCCGGTGATCATGGCGATCGTCAACCGGACCCCGGACTCCTTCTACGACCAGGGGGCGACGTTCCGCGACGAGCCGGCCCTGGCGCGCGTGGAGCAGGCGGTCGCCGAGGGCGCCGCGATCGTCGACATCGGCGGGGTGAAGGCGGGGCCCGGCGAGGAGGTCACCGCCGAGGAGGAGGCCCGGCGCACGGTGGGCTTCGTGGCCGAGGTGCGGCGGCGGTTCCCGGACGTGGTGATCAGCGTCGACACCTGGCGCGCCGAGGTCGGCGAGGCGGTCTGCGAGGCCGGGGCCGATCTGCTCAACGACGCGTGGGGCGGCGTGGACCCGCGGCTCGCCGAGGTCGCGGCGCGGTACAAGGTGGGGCTGGTGTGCACCCACGCGGGCGGCGCCGAGCCGCGGACCCGGCCGCACCGGGTGACGTACGACGACGTCATGGCCGACATCCTGAAGGTGACCGTGGGGCTGGCCGAGCGGGCGGTGGCGCTCGGCGTGCCCCGGGAGTCGGTGCTGATCGATCCCGGGCACGACTTCGGGAAGAACACGCGGCACAGTCTGGAGGCGACGCGGCGGCTGGACGAGATGGTCGCCACCGGGTGGCCGGTGCTGGTGTCCTTGTCCAACAAGGACTTCGTCGGGGAGACGCTGGACAAGCCGGTGAAGGAGCGGGTGCTGGGGACGTTGGCCACTACGGCTGTTTCCGCGTGGCTGGGGGCGCAGGTGTACCGGGTGCACGAGGTTGCCGAGACTCGGCAGGTGCTGGAGATGGTGGCGTCCATCGCGGGGCACCGGGTGCCCGCCGTGGCCCGGCGGGGGCTGGCGTAGGCCCCCGGGCCGGCGCAGGGCTTTTTCGCCCCCGCCGCCCCTACCCTTCCCGACCCTGGGGGCTTTGCCCCCAGACCCCCATGGGTGCGTTCTCGGGTTTCTTCGGGTGCGGGTGGGTGGGGGCTGGGCGCGCCCGCGCGGCGGAGCCGCACATCGACACAGCCCCGCGCCCCTGGGGCCCTGCGGGCCCCTCAGGCCCCGGCCCCTTACCTGCCCGCCTCCTTCGACATCAGGGCGACCGCCTCGTCCACGTCGTCCGTCACGTGGAAGAGGCTCAGGTCCGCTTCCGCGGCCTTGCCCTCGGCGATCAGGGTGTGCTTCAGCCAGTCGACCAGGCCGCCCCAGTAGGCGGTGCCGAAGAGGACGATCGGGAAGCGGGTGACCTTCTGGGTCTGGACGAGGGTGAGGGCCTCGAACAGCTCGTCGAGGGTGCCGAGGCCGCCGGGGAGGACCACGAACCCCTGCGCGTACTTCACGAACATCATCTTGCGGACGAAGAAGTAGCGGAAGTTGAGGCCGATGTCGACGTAGGGGTTCAGGCCCTGCTCGAAGGGGAGCTCGATGCCCAGGCCCACCGAGGTGCCACGGGCCTCGCAGGCGCCCTTGTTCGCGGCCTCCATGGCGCCCGGGCCGCCGCCGGTGATCACCGCGAAGCCCGCCTCGACCAGGCCGCGTCCCAGCCGCACCCCGGCCTCGTACTCGGGCGAGTCCACCGGCGTACGGGCCGAGCCGAACACGCTGATCGCGGGTGGCAGTTCGGCCAGCGTGCCGAAGCCCTCGATGAACTCCGACTGGATGCGCAGCACCCGCCAGGGGTCGGTGTGCACCCAGTCGGTGGGAGCGCGCTCGTCCAGCAGTCGCTGGTCGGTGGTGCTGGCCTGGACCTGGCCCCGCCGTCGGAGGACCGGTCCCAGGCGCTGCTCCTCCGGTGGCCGCTTCTTGCCCTCGGGGTTGCCTGTAGGCATGTGCACTCCCTCCGCGTTCGGGCCTCCCCCGGATCCCGGCCGGGACCGGGACCTCGGAGAGAGGACGTTCCACCTCAGCGTAGATCTACGCGGGTTACGGGCGGGGGACCTCGGCATGTCCGCGGTGCAGACCCCCAGGAGGGTTCCCCGCGACGGTCGGGCGCTCGGGCGGTCAGGCGGTCGCGCGGTCGGGCCCTCAGGCGGTCAGCCAGGCCCGCAGTCGCTCCTCGCCGGCCAGGATCTTCGCCGTCTCCACCCGCTCGTCCCGCTTGTGCGCGAGGAGGGGGTTGCCGGGGCCGTAGTTGACGGCCGGGACCCCGACCGCCGAGAAGCGGGACACGTCCGTCCAGCCGTACTTGGGCCTCGGGGTGCCGCCGACCGCCTCGACGAACGCCGCGGCGGCCGGGTGGCTCAGGCCGGGCAGGGCGCCGGGACTGTGGTCGTCGATCACGAACTCCTCCACCCCGCAGTCCGCGAAGACCTCGCGGACATGGGCGATCGCCTCCTCCTCCGTACGGTCGGGGGCGTAGCGGAAGTTGACGGTGACGACGCACTCGTCGGGGATCACGTTGCCCGCCACCCCGCCGGAGATGCCGACCGCGTTGAGGCCCTCGCGGTACTCCAGGCCGTCGATGACCGGGTAGCGGGGTTCGTACGACGCGAGGCGCGCGAGGATCGGGGCCGCCGCGTGGATGGCGTTGGAGCCCATCCAGCCGCGCGCCGAGTGGGCCCGCTCGCCCCCGGTCCTCAGCAGCACACGCAGGGTGCCCTGGCAGCCGCCCTCGACCTCGCCGTCGGAGGGCTCCAGCAGGACCGCGAAGTCGCCTTCCAGCCACTCCGGGTGGGCCGCGGCGACGTGCCCCAGACCGTTGAGCTCGGCGGCGACCTCCTCGTTGTCGTAGAAGACGAAGGTCAGGTCGCGGTTGGGGGCGGGGACCGTGGCCGCGATGCGCAGCTGGACGGCCACGCCGGACTTCATGTCGCAGGTGCCGCAGCCCCAGAGCACCCCGTTCTCGTCCAGCCGGGAGGGCACGTTGTCGGCGATCGGGACGGTGTCGATGTGACCGGCCAGGACGACGCGCTGGGACCGGCCGAGGTTCGTCCGGGCGACGACGTTGTTGCCGAGGCGGTCGACCGTCAGGTGCGGCAGGGCGCGCAGCGCGGTCTCGATCGCGTCGGCCAGCGGCTTCTCCGTGCCGCTCTCCGAGGGGAAGTCGACGAGCTGCGCGGTCAGCCGCGCGGCGTCCAGCGTGAGGTCAAGCGGGGTATCGGCCATGGCCTCGACCCTAACCCGGCGAACCGCCGGGACGCGCCCGCGTCTTGTCCCCACCCGCCTCGGTGGCCCCACCCGTCTCCAGTACCTTGTACGCGTGTCAGAGCCGTCCCCCACTTCGAAGCGTCGTGGCCGCCTCCTCAGGATCGGGGCGGCCCTGGTGGTCCTGCTCGCGGTCGCGGGGTACCTGGCGGTGCAATACCTCACCGGCGGCACGGGAGGACCGGGCTGCAAGGTCGTCTCCGCCGACGACGACGGCGTCGGCTACGAGTTCACCCCGGAGCAGGCGGTGAACGCCGCGACGATCGCGGCCGTCGGCACCGGGCGCGGGATGCCCGAGCGCGCGGTGACGATCGCGCTGGCGACCGCCCTTCAGGAGTCGGGCCTGCGCAACATCGAGCACGGCGACCGGGACTCCCTGGGGCTGTTCCAGCAGCGGCCCTCGCAGGGCTGGGGCACACCGAAGCAGATCATGGAGCCGACGTACGCGGCGGGCGTGTTCTACGAGCACCTGGCCAAGGTGCCCGGCTACACGCGGCTGCCGCTCACCGTGGCCGCGCAGCGGGTGCAGCGCAGCGGCTTCCCGCAGGCGTACGCCAAGCACGAGCCGGACGCCACCCTGCTCGCCGCCGCGCTCACCGGGCGCGCCGCGGCCACGCTGACCTGCCAGGGCCGCCCGAGCGCCACCCGCGCCTCGGGTCCGGACGCGGTACGGGCCGCCCTCGTCCGGGATTTCGGGCGGGAGGTGCTCCAGGAGGCCGGCGCCGAGGTGGGCGGCAGCGGCAACTCCTCGACACGACCGACGCCGACGTCCTCGCCCTCGCCGGGCGGGGCGTCCGGCACGGACGACCGGACCGTGACACTCCCGGTGCGCGACACGGGCACGGGAGCCGTCGGCGGCGGGCGCGGCGCGGTGCAGCGCGGCTGGCAGCTGGCGCACTGGGCGGTGGCCAACGCCTCGGCGCTGCACATCGAACGGGTCTCGTACGCCGGACGCGAGTGGACCGCCGGGGTCACCGACGGCAGGTGGCGCACGACGGACGCGAAGAACGCCGACGGCACCGCCGGGCAGGGCTCGGAGGCCGTACGCATCACCACGGCGCGTTAAGGGCCCGTTGCGAAAGTCCCTGGTACGGACGTACGGATCTTCACCCGCCAGGGTTATGTGGCGCAGGCCGGACCGGCGGGGTGCGCAGGTTTTCGTGCCGTCACTCCTGTGGTCGCCGGGGCCCTTGGGAGTACTGCGACGTAAGGATTCAGCAGAAAGTGGCGCCACGCCCCCTTTTCCGACCTCTTTATCCGGTTTCCGCCCCAACCGATAATGCGACGCATTACCAATTCTTTACATCGGGCCGCCGCAACCTTCGCGCCCTTCGAGCGGTAGTCACTGCGTCCGAGCCCGGCCGGGCGGCGGCCTCCACGGCCGACGGTCGACCTCAACTGCCGGGCCGCACAGGACAGTTCAGAGTTCTCATCCGTCGAAGGAGCAACATGTCCCTCCCCCTGACCCGCCGGATCGCCCGTGCCGCGCTGCTCGTCGCTGCGGGAGCGGCTGCCGGGGTCGGTGCGGCCGGCTCCGCCGGCGCCGCCCCCGCGCTGCCGGCCACTCCGAACCTCGGCGGCATGACCGCCCTGGACGGGGCGAACGTCGGCAACACCGTGGACGGTGCGGCCCAGCACGTCACCGGGGTCGCGGGCGACACCGGCAGCAAGGCGGTCCAGCAGGCGGTGCCGGCCGCGGGCAAGACCGGCGGCAAGCTCGTGAAGAAGGCGACGCCGGTGGCGCAGAAGGCGGCGGGCGACGCGGCGGGGGCCGCGGGTGGTCTGCTCGGTGACACGGCGAAGACGGCCACGAAGGGTGGGGGGCCGGTGCAGGGGCTGCCGGTTTCCGGTCTGCCGCTCGGCTGACGCGCCGCTTGTACGGCCCGACGGGGTCCAGGGAGTTTCCTGGGCCCCGTCGCCTTGCGTGGGCGCATCGGCCTTCTGCCGCTGGGCCGGCGTTGCTCGACCGGACCCGGGGAGTTGTCGGCCGCCGGTTACAAGCGGGCCACCGCTGCTGCCACTCGTTCGTCCGTGGCGGTGAGGGCCACGCGGACGAACCGGTCCCCTGCCGGGCCGTAGAAGTCGCCGGGGGCGACCAGGATGCCCCGTTCGGCCAGGTGGGAGACCGTGTCCCAGCAGGACTCGTCCCTCGTGGCCCACAGGTAGAGGCTGGCCTCGCTGTGCTCGATGCGGAAGCCGTGGGAGAGCAGGGCCTGGCGGAGGGCGGCGCGCCGGGCGGCGTAGCGCTCGCGCTGCTCGCGGACGTGCGTGTCGTCGCCCAGGGCGGCCACGACCGCCGCCTGGGTCGGCGCCGAGGTCATCATGCCGCCGTGCTTGCGGATCTCCAGCAGCGGGCCGAGGACCGCCGGGTCACCGGCCAGGAAGGCCGCGCGGTAGCCCGCCAGGTTCGAGCGCTTCGACAACGAGTGCACCGCGACGATGCCCTCGTAGGAGCCGCCGTTGACGTCGGGGTGCAGGACCGAGACCGGGTCGGCCTCCCAGCCCAGCTCCAGGTAGCACTCGTCGGAGAAGAGCAGGACGCCGTGCTCGCGGGCCCAGGCGACGATCCGCGTCAGCTCCTCCTTGGCCAGGACCTCGCCCGTGGGGTTGGAGGGCGAGTTCAGCCACAGGAGTCTGAGGTTCGCCGGGTCCAGGCCGGTCGGATCGTCGTAGGCCTCGTGGTCCGCGCGGGCCAGACGGGCGCCGACCTCGTAGGTCGGGTAGGCCAGGCGCGGGAAGGCGACCTTGTCGCCGGGGCCGAGACCGAGCTGCGTGGGCAGCCAGGCGACCAGCTCCTTGGAGCCGACGACCGGCAGGACGTGGCGGTGGGTGATCCCGCGCGCGCCGAGGCGCCGCTCGACCCAGCCGGTGATCGCGTCACGCAGCTCCGGCGTGCCCCAGACCGTCGGGTAGCCCGGCGAGTCGGCCGCCGCGATCAGCGCCTTCTGGATCAGCTCGGGGACCGGGTCGACCGGGGTGCCGACCGACAGGTCGACGATGCCGTCCGGGTGCGCTGCGGCCGTCTTCTTGTACGGCTCCAGCTTGTCCCAGGGGAAGGTGGGAAGTCGGTCGGAGACTGCGGACACGGGGATCAGGCTCACTTTCTTCGGTGGCGTGCGCCCGGTACGGCGAACGCCTCGGTCCCGTACGGCAGTCCGAAGCGCCGGAGGCGATCAGGCCGTACGGGACCGAGGCGGCGCGGTGTGCGGGCCGCTTGAGGGTTACTCGCCCTGCGGCGGCAGCGCGGCGATGACGGGGTGGTCGCGCTCGATCAGCCCCAGCTTGCTGGCACCGCCGGGAGAGCCGAGCTCGTCGAAGAACTCGACGTTCGCCTTGTAGTAGTCCTTCCACTCCTCCGGAGTGTCGTCCTCGTAGAAGATCGCCTCGACCGGGCAGACCGGCTCACAGGCACCGCAGTCGACGCATTCGTCCGGGTGGATGTACAAGGACCGCTGGCCCTCGTAGATGCAGTCGACCGGGCACTCCTCGATGCACGCCTTGTCCTTGACGTCGACACAAGGCTGCGCGATGACGTAGGTCACGCTGTCGTTCCTCCTCGATAGGGCGCTGGCGGGCCTCCACAGGCTCCGCCGCCTGGCGCGCGGGAGCGCGGCGTCGTCGATGCCCGCCCCTAGTATCTCCGTTCCGGGGCATGATCCGAACAGGAGGGGTGAACTGACCTGTGGAAATCTCGTCGACAGGACGCTTCGAGGTCCGTATCACCGCCGCTGACGTGGGCAAACGGGTCTCGGTACGGCGCTTGAGCGAACCTGGGGGAACGGGTGAGAAGTTCACCGACACGGTGGGTGTTCTCACATCATGGGACGACGGTGTGCTGCTGATCACACGAAAGGGCGGCGAGGCCGTCCGGATCGCGGAGTCCTCGCTGGTCGCCGGGAAGGTCGTACCGGCCGCTCCGGCCCGGCGCCGGGGACCGGCGGCGACGTACGAGGAGCTCGCGCGGGTCGTCGCGCGGGCCTGGCGGCCGGTGGAGAGTGAGCGGCTCGGCGAGTGGGAGCTGCGGGCGGCCGGCGGGTTCACGCGGCGGGCCAACTCCGTGCTGCCGCTCGGCGATCCCGGCCTTCCGCTCGACGAGGCGCTGACCGCCGTACGACGCTGGTACGGCGAGCGCGGTCTGCCCGCGTACGTCCAGACCGCCACCGGGGCCGAGGGCACACAGGAACTGCTGTGCGCGGAGCTGGAGCGGCGCGGCTGGGTGCGCGAGGTGACCGCCGAGGTGTGGACCGGGGCGCTCGCGCCGGTCGCGGACCGGGCCGAGGGCTCCGGGGTCGTGCTGTCCCGCACGGCCGACGAGGCATGGCTCGCGCGCTACCAGCGCAAGGGGGTGAGCGGGGTGGCCCTGAAGGTCCTGGGCAGCGGGCCCTCGGTGTGGTTCGCGACGGTTCCCGGCGCGGCGGCAGGGGAGGCGCCCGCCGCGATCGGGCGGTGTGTCGTCGACGGGCGGTGGGCGTCCTTCGCCGCCGTGGAGGTGGATCCGGCGCGGCGGCGGCGGGGCCTGGCCACCACCGTCATGGCCGCGCTCGCCCGTCAGGCCCTCGCGGAGGGGGCGTCGGCCGCGTGCCTCCAGGTGGAGACCGACAACGCGGGAGCGCGCGCACTGTACGCCGGCAGCGGCTTCGCGGCCCACCACGCCTACCACCACTACCGGGAGCCCGCGACGGAGCCGCCGGCATCCCCGTGACGTTCGACCGCGTGACGTCGAACCGCGTGACGTCCATCCGCGTGACACCCCCGTGAAAGGGCAAGAGCCTGCCATGCCGGCCATACGTCCCTCCTGTCCCCCGCCACCCCCCGAACGGGCCGCCGAGCTGCGCCGGCGGTTCGCCGAGGAGGCGCGGGCCGAGCGGCCCGACCTGTCGGTGCTGTGCCTGCTGGTGGGCGCGACGGCCGACGGGACCCTGGACGAGGCCGGTCTGGACGCGGCGCAGATGGAACTGGACGAGCTGGCCGGCCGGCTGCCGTACCGGCCGGGCGGCCCCCGTGCGTGGGCGCAGGCCCTGCGCGATCTGCTCGGCGGACGGTACGGGTTCCACGGCTCGGCCGCCGACTATCAGCGCCTGGAGTCCTCGCTGCTGCACGAGGTGCTGCGGCGGCGGCGCGGGCTGCCCATCCTGCTGTCGGTGGTGTGGATGGAGGTCGCCCGGCGGGCCGGGGCTCCGGTGTACGGGGTCGCGCTGCCCGGTCACTTCGTGGTGGGGTTCGGCGCGGCGGAGGAACAGGTGCTCGCCGATCCGTTCGACGGGGGCCGGGTGCTCACCGGGGCGGACGCGGAGCTGCTGGTCGTCGGCGCCACGGGGGCGCCGCTGCATCCCTCGATGCTGGCTCCGGCGGGTCCGCTGGACGTCGTGCTGCGGATCCTGAACAACATCCGGGCCTGGGCCGCGGCGCGGCCCGAACGGTCGGACGTGGCGCTGTGGGCCGTGGAGCTGTCGCTGCTGCTGCCGTCGCATCCGGCGCGGCTGCGCTACGAGCGGGCGCAGCTGCTGGTGCAGCGGGGGGACTTCGTGGGTGGGGCGCGGGAGCTGGAGGCGTACGCGGAGGTCGTCGGGGCGGTGGACGAGGCCGCGGCGGAGCGGGTGCGGGGGCAGGCTCGGGCGGCCAGGGCGATGCTGAACTGAGGGGTGCGCTCGCCGGGTGCCGCTGCGCCCACCCGTGCCGCCGGGTGCCGCTGCGCCCACCCGTGCCGCCTGGGGGCACCTCCCAGGCGTCGAGCACTGGGGGAGGCACGACCGCCCGCAGGCTGCGCGGCCCTACAGCCAGCCCTTCTCCCTCGCTATGCGGACCGCTTCCGTCCTGTTGCGGGCCGCCAGTTTCTGGATGGCCGTGGAGAGGTAGTTGCGGACCGTGCCCTGGGAGAGGTGGAGGGCCCTGGCCAGTTCGGCGTTGGTGGAGCCGTCGGCGGCGGCGCGCAGGACCTCGCGTTCGCGGTCGGTCAGCGGGTTGGCGCCCTCGGCCAGGGCCGCGGCGGCGAGCGTGGGGTCGATGACCCGCTCGCCGGCCAGCACCTTGCGCACCGCCTCGGCGAGCTGGGCCGCGGGGGCGTCCTTGACCAGGAAGGCGTCGGCGCCCGCCTCCATGGCGCTGCGCAGATAGCCGGGGCGGCCGAAGGTGGTGAGGACGACCAGCCTCACCCCGGGCAGCTCCTTGTGCAGCCGCGCCGCGGCCTCGATGCCGGTGCAGCCGGGCATCTCGATGTCGAGCAGGGCCACGTCGACGCCGTGGGCGTGCGCGGCGGCCACGACCTCGTCCCCGCGGGCCACCTGGGCGACGACCTCGATGTCCTCCTCGAGGCCGAGGAGAGCGGCCAGGGCCTCGCGGACCATGGACTGGTCCTCGGCGAGAAGGACCTTGATCGTACTGCTCATGCCCGGGATCCTACGTCCACCGCGGCACCGGCCGGGACCCGGGCGACGAGCCGGAAGCCGCGCTTGACGCGGCCCGCCTCCAGCGTGCCGCCGGCCTTCTCGAGGCGCTCGGTCAGGCCCGTCAGACCGTTGCCGGGGCCGTCACCGGAACCGCCCGAGCCGTCGTCCTCGACGGACAGTTCCAGCGTCGGGCCGTCGAGGGTCTGGCGGCGTACGACCTCCACGGCGCAGCGCCGGGCGCCGCTGTGCCGTACGACGTTGGTGACCGCCTCGCGCAGCGCCCAGGCGAGCGCGGACTCGCTCTCCTCGGGGACCGCGGTCAGGTCGGGTTCGGCGGGCAGTTCCGCGCTCACGCCGGCCGCGGTCAGCGCGACCCGCACGCCGGCGAGCTCGGCGGCCAGGCGGGGGCGGCGGTAGCCGGTGACGGCCTCGCGGACGTCGACGAGGGCCTGCCGGCTGACCTGCTCGATGTCGGCGACCTGCTGGGCGGCCTGGTCGGGCCGGTCCGGCAGCATCCGGCCGGCCAGCTCGCTCTTCAGCGTGATCAGGGAGAGCGAGTGGCCGAGCAGGTCGTGCAGGTCGCGGGCGAGGCGCAGGCGCTCCTCGTTGGCGGCGAGGTGGGCGACGGTGGCGCGGGCCTGGCGCAGCTCGACGGTGGTGCGCACCAGCTGGCCCACACCGGTCATCGCGAAGCCGATCAGCAGCACCAGCAGGACCAGGTTCTTGGCCTCCTCCAGGTCCGTGCGCCAGCCGACCAGCGTCATCACGGCGGCCGTGGCCGGGATCGCCCAGTAGGCCGCGCGGATCGGGAGGGTCGCCCCGCAGGCGACGGAGACATAGCAGAACAGGCCGAGCCATCCTCCGCCGAGCGTGAGACACAGCACCACGGCCAGGACGGCCAGGAAGCAGATGAGCGCGACGACCACGGGCCGGGGGAACGGCCGTCCCATGTTCCGGAAGACCAGCGCCATGTAGGCCCCGACGAAGGTCACCAGGCCCAGCCAGCCGGCCACCGTGCCGGAGGGCGTGTGGTTCCCGGCTGCCAGGTCGCGGACCGGCGCGCTCAGGAAGACCAGCCAGACGCCGATCCAGACGACCTTGCGCAGCAGCTCCCGCCGGTTGCCGGGCGGCCGGCCGATGCCCCATGTGTTCTCGTCCCGCTCCCGGGGCCGGTCCTGGGTCATGATGCTCACGCCTTCAGCGTGTCCTTCCGGTACAGCCAGGCCGCGCCGCCCGCGAACAGGGCGAAGAAGACGACCAGGATGGCGATGTCCTTGCTGTGCGGGGCCTGGCTCTGTTCGATGGCCTGCCCCAATGCAGCGTACGCGTGCGTGGGCAGCCACTTGGCGATGTCCTGGAGCCACTGCGGGAAGGTGGTGGCCGGCATCCACAGGCCGCCGAGCATGGACAGGCCGAAGTAGACGATCATGGTGATCGGGCGGACCGCGTCGCCGGTGGCGAGGTATCCGATGGCGACGCCGAGGGCGGCGAAGACGAGGCTGCCGGCCCAGATCGAGCCGGTCAGGGCGAGCCACTGCCAGGCGTCGAGGCGGACGTGCTTGACGGCGGCGGCGACCGCGAAGACGACGACGATGGACGGCAGGCTGACCACGGCGGCGCTGGCCGTCTTGGCCAGGACGTAGCCGCGGCCGGGCAGGGAGGTCAGCCGGAGCTGGCGGACCCAGCCGCTCTCCCGCTCCTTGGCGATGCGCTCGCTGTTGCCCATGAGCACGGCGGTCAGGGCGCCGAAGGAGGCCATGGAGACCATCATGTAGGTCGGCAGGGTCAGGCCGGTGCCGTCGACCTTGGTGGTGCTGTCGGCCTTGCCGGCGATGATCAGGAACAGGATCGAGGGGTAGAGCACGGAGAAGAACAGGAACTTGCGGTTGCGCAGGGCGCGGGCGAGTTCCAGCTTGATCAGGCTGTTCACGACTGCTTGGCCTCCTCGGCCTCGGTGATGGCGACGAACGCCTGCTCAAGACCGAGCCCGGCGACTTCGAGATTGCGGGGGTAGACGCCGAGCCCGTACAGGGCGTGGACGGTCGCGTCGGCGTCGGAGGACTGGATGCGCACGGTCTGGCCGGACACGTCGATCGCGGTCAGGAAGGGCAGGCCGCGCAGGGCGGCCTCGTCGATGGCGCCCTCCAGGTCGAAGCGGACGCTGCGGGCGCCGGCCTTCGCCTTGATCTCGGCGGCGGTGCCGTCGGCCAGCAGCCGGCCCCGGTGCAGCACCAGCACCCGGTCGGCGATGGCGTCGGCCTCTTCCAGGTAGTGGGTGGCGAACAGGACCGTACGGCCCTGGTCGGCCTGCTCGCGCATGGTGGCCCAGAAGGCCTGCCGGGCGGAGACGTCCATGCCGGTGGTCGGTTCGTCCAGGACGATCAGGTCGCTGTCACCGGCGGTGGCGAGGGCGAACCGGACCCGCTGCGCCTGGCCGCCGGAGAGCTTGTTGACCTTGCGGTCGGCGATCTGGGCGATCCCGGCGCGGGCCAGCACGTCGTCGACCTTGAAACGCTTGGGGTGCAGGTCGCAGGCCAGCCGCACCAGCTCGGCGACGGTGACCTCCTCCATCAGCCCGCCGCTCTGGAGCATGGCGCCCACGCGCCCGGCGACGATCGCCTCGCGGGGACTGGTGCCGAAGACGGCGACCGAACCGCTGTCGGCGTGCTTGAGGCCGAGCAGCAGGTCGAGGGTGGTCGACTTGCCGGCCCCGTTCGGCCCCAGCAGCGCCACGGTCTCCCCGGGGTGCAGGGCGAGGGTCAGCCCGTCCACGGCCCGTACGTCGCCGTAGCTCTTGGTCACCTGGTCGAACGCCACCACCGCGGTCGCGGTGGCGGTCTCCGCTGTCATCGTCATGGCCCCCATGGTGGCCGGGAGGCCGGGGCGCGGGGCAGTGTCGCGGGTCCTGACTGCGGGATGACAGATGTCATACGGACGGCATGACTGTCATACGGACGGCCATGATTGTCGTACGGGCGGCCATGGTCGTCGTACGTGCGGCATGGCGGCGGGCCGACATGGTGCGGGGGCGCCCGGCGCGTACCGCGCCCGACGCCCCCGCACCGCGGGTGGTCCCTAGTTGGGGGTGGTGTCGATGACGCCGACCCGGTTCGTGGTGCTCGTCAGGGCGGGACGCAGGGCGCCGATCACGTCCTCGACGGTCACGGGGGTCTTCTTGCCGGTGCCCCTGGTGATCAGTACGCCGTCGAAGGCGCGGCCGTACAGCTGCTTGAGCGCCGCCTTGTCGTAGTACTCCACGAGCTTGCCGTCGACCGCCTTGACGCCCAGGAACTTCCACAGCGACTTCTGCGGGCTGAACAGCACCGCGTGCGCCGGGTCGGTCATGACCGTCACCCTGTCCGACATCGCCGGCTTGGCGAACGCCTTCATCATCCGGTCGACCTCGGCGTCGGAGACCGTCGGCTTCCGCGTGGTGGTGGGCACCTGGACCGGCGCGGTCGTGCCCGTCTCCACCTGGGTGCGGTAGGCCTGTTCGACCGCCTGGGCGGAGCGGGCGGCGTCGATGCCCTTGCCCGTCCTGCCGTACACGGCGACCGCCTTGCCCGGCTCGAACTTGATGGTGCCGTCGGCCGACGACCCGGCGCCGCCGGCGGCGTTCGCCAGGGCGGCCTGGAGCTTCTCCTCGTCGACGGGCATCCGCGGCTCGACCACCCGGTGGTTGCCGAACAGGGAGCCGATCACGGAGACGGGGTTGTAGTCGCTCTTCGCCGCCGCGCTGGCCGTGGCCTGGGTGTCGAACTGAAGTCCGGCCTGGTCGGGCTTGAGGGTGACGGTCCTGCCGTCGACCGACAGCTTGAGCGGCTGGTTCACCTTCTTGCCGAAGGCGTCGTCGAGCTTCTTCACCGCGTCGTCGCGGGTGCCGCCGCCGATGTCGACGCCGAGCACGGTGGTGCCCTTGGGCACGTCGGAGTGGTTCATCAGCAGCCCGGCGCCGTAGGCGAGACCGGCGACGACGACCACGGCGACGCCGAGCAGCGCCACCTTGCTGCGGCCCTTCTTCTTGGGC